>CAZIWJ010000328.1:0-2533 GCA_964542855.1 uncultured Roseivirgaceae bacterium | reverse complement strand
AACCTACTCATTTACAGCCTGGAGTGATGCTGCATTAGAAAAGTGCAATGCCACTTATGCCTGTTTTTCCCCTTCAACCTTTCGTGGGGTTAGGGGGGGAAAGTAGCACCAGGTTAGCTGAAATGAGGTTCCCGGTCGGGGGCCGTTAGCCCGAAAGCTTTGATGTTGGGAATACAGATAATCCTGATCGGATTAAAAGAAGTAAATCTCATTCCAACCTAACCCGGCTACTTGTCCACGATAACAGGCGCGGCCCACCTCCGGGTGTTAGTTATTGTTGCCCCTCATCGGTTTCAACCAGTTCGTAACCGGTGTTAATCCCTTTATCTTTAGCCGGTACCCCGTATTGCATCCATTCGGGCATAGGGTCTTCTTTCAGGTAGTGATCAAAAAACTGCTGCATCCGGACGTTGAAATCGCGTTTGTTTTCCCACTTAATTGGGTTGTGCGGCTCTCCGTTGTAATTCAGCATCCAGGCGGGTTTACCCAGGCGTCGCAAAGCGGTGAAAAACTCAATGCCCTGGTACCAGGGAACCGCTGTATCTTCGTCGTTATGCATAAACATTAACGGGGTTTCAATTTTGTCGGTAAAGAACAGGGGAGAGTTTTCCAGGTAACGCAGCGGCTTTTCCCATATGGTACCGCCAATCCGGCTTTGCGTGTGCTCGTACTGAAACATGCGGCTTAACCCGCTTCCCCAGCGAATACCGCCGTAGGCACTGAACATATTCACCACCGGCGCCCCGCAGTTCGCTGCAGCAAATAAATTGGTACGGGTTACCAGGTATGAAATCTGGTATCCGCCCCAGCTATGCCCCTGCACCCCAATGTTGGTTTTATCGATGAACCCCTGGTCAACCAGCGAAGTAATGCCCGGAATTACGGCGTTGAAACAGCTTTCGCCCGGGTAACCAATCTCGTATACAATATCCGGGATAAACACCACGTACCCCCGGCTGGCGTAAAACGTGGGGTTAACCGTCGACCGGAAAGGAACAACCCCGTTGTGCCGGTACAGGCCATCGGAACGGCGTTCGTAGAAATAAACCATCAGGGGATATTTCTTATCGGGATCGAAGTTTTCGGGCTTGTACAGCAACCCATCCAGTTCCGTACCGTCGAGAGAAGTCCAGTTTACCAGCTCCACGGTACTCCATAAGTAGTTTTCCTGCTCAGGGTTGGCGTTGCTGAGTTGGGTGCTGCTGCTGAAACTCAGGTTACTGGCCTGCAGATCGGGGAATACTTCGTGGCTTTCTTTTGTGTAAACCAGGGCATCTGCATCAGCGGCTTTTACGGGGCTGTTGTACCTCCAGGGGCCGAACAATAGCTGTTCTTTGTTCTTTAGTTTTTCCAGCGAAGCGTATCCCGACTGCCTGCTCTCTTCATTAAACTGGTACAACAACATAAAATCGGGGTCAATTTCTTCTTCGTCTTTATCCAGGTCGATGTAGCGATGTACCATTTGTTCATCTCGCCCGCCGGTTAGGTTTTCCGGTGAATCTTTGCCATCGGGATCAACCTTCCAGATGTCGTAACGGTCGTAAATGAGTACGTGCTCGTCGTCTGCTGTCCAGCCGGCAATGCCGTAGTCGCCGTCGTAATCGGGGCGGTCGTTCAGTTCGTCGCCCATCGGGGTATCAATAGCCGCAGAAATATTAATGATTTCCCGGTTTTCGGCCGACCAGGTATACCAGGCCTGGTTTACTACGTTGAACCAGTACAGGTAATTGCCATCGGCAGAAATGCGGGGATTTCCTTTTACTTTTTCTGCCAGCAGGGTGGCCTGCCCGCTGGTTGCATCAATGCCGTAAATATCGTGGTAAGCTGGGTAACCCTCCCAGGAAATGCTTTGCTGGTAAGGCAAACTGGAATAACCAAGCAGAACGTCTTCGTCGGCATCGTCAGATAACCGAACATCGGGTATTTCGGGAGTGGCCAGTTGGGTTACTTCCATGTTGTCCAGGTTCAGTACCGCGGAATAACTTTTTTCCTTGTCTTCTTCCATTTCGGCTTCCTGGTGCGGGTACAACCGGTTGTCCTGGTAGTTCCAAATTTCTACTTCAACAACTTCTTCATCCAGCAGGGTGGTGTCCTGTACCACAGGCTCGGGGGAAGTACCGAAGAACAGGCGGTCGGTATCGTCGGAAAACAGTAAATCAGCGTGTTCGCTTACCAGCCAGTTATCGGGAATGCCTTCGGTGCCCCGGGCGGCAATCATCATGGCCGAGTCTTCTTTGCCGGTCCACACCCGCAACTGGAAATTTCGGATTTGGGCATCGGTGGTATCCAGGTCGGCTACAAACGCTGCCCGTTCGCCGTCTTCATCGAGGGCCAGTTGCGTGTAAGTACCCTTTCCGCGGCAGAGGGGCTTCAGCGAGGAAAAGTTGTAGTAATACACCCCATCGAGGGTATCGCCTTCCAGCCCCCTGGTTCCGAAAAGCAGCCTTTCTTCTTCTTCGGCCAGCGTAAAGCCGGTTACATTGGTGAACGTTTCCTCCTCACTGGTTTGCAAATTTCGGAGTACCAGGTGATG
>CAZIWJ010000327.1:0-2535 GCA_964542855.1 uncultured Roseivirgaceae bacterium | reverse complement strand
GTACTTCCGGCTTTACTTCCCCGTAAACCTGGTACTCAATATCGAAGAACTTGGCGGAGTTGAAGAATATACCGGGTTTATAGGCCGTTTTGCGGCCGCCGAGTGTTAGCCCCAGGGTTTCGCCGTGCATGCGCCCGGTGTACCAGATCTGGTCGAGCGGCTTTCGGCCGGCCGGAGGGTTTCGGTACTGGGCGCAATCGCCTGCCGCATACACATCCGGAACGCTGGTTTCGAAATATTCATTCACCAGGATTCCCCGATCGGTTGCTATGTTACTGTTCTGCAAAAACCCGATGGCCGGTTTCACCCCAATAGTGATGCCTACAAACTGGCAGGATACTTCTTCATCCTCTACGGTTTTTACCCCCTTTACGCGCCCCCGTTCATCGCCCAGTATTTCCTTAATGCCGCTTTCCGTACGCAGGTCGAGACCATGTTTGCGGGCGTGGCGGCTAACCATGGCCGCTTCTTCAGGAGGCAGTACATTCGACCAGTATTCTTTTTCCCGAATAAAGAAAGTTACCGGAATATTCCGGCTCATTAGCATTTCCGCCATTTCAATACCAATGAGGCCACCGCCAACAATAACAGCGCGGTTTACATTGCGGGTATTTTCTTCCATCTGTTCCAGGTCCTGGTAGCTCACCAGGCTGTTTACCCCTTTTAGCTCTTCGCCGGGCCAGCCTATGCGGTTGGGCACAGAACCCACTGCCAGTACCAGCTTATCGTAAGTCATGGCCTCGCGGTCGGTAAACACCAGTTGTTTATTTGTGGTATCTATGCGGTTCACGTATCCCCTAACCAGGTTAATATTATTCTTTTCCCAGAAGAAATCTTCGTAAGGCTTGGTATTTTCGTAAGTCATGTGGCCCATATAAATGTACATAAGGGCAGTGCGGGAAAAAAAGTGGTCGGTTTCGGCCGATATAACCGTTATTTTACATTCGGCAGCGCTTTTTTGCTTACGCACGTGCCGGGCTGTAGTAATACCGGAAATCCCATTACCAACAATACAAAGGTGCTCCATACGGCGTTGTAAAAATTCTGGGTGTAAATAAGTATAAAAGCGGGAAATTAACTGTCTGTTACCGGACACCCCCAAATTTAATATAGTTCGCAGTTTTGGCTTACGGGTAAGCTAATTTTTCAATTAACCCAATCGTAGGGGCAAAAAAAAACTGCCAGGATTTCTCCTGGCAGTTAGCAGTTTAGCTACGCGTTGTAGGAATACTAGAAAAACCGGAAACCTACTTTAAAGTTAGCTATAATATCGAAGTTCAGTGAATTCGTATTCGGTAGCGACTGTAAATTAATGCGGGTGTCTGCAGTTTCACCGCTTCCGGGGTCCACGAATGTATCGCGGGTTTCCCCGTAGAAATGGTTAACAAACAGGAAACCAGCTTCCAGCCCCACAAAAAACCGGGGTAGAAAATCGTAGTCGGCACCAGCTACGGCACCAAAACCAAATCCAAAACCAGAACGCTTGTTCTGACTGTCTTTATCAATAGATGATATATTTCCAGTTCGCTCATCAACTGTGGGGAACCAACCGCCTATTCGCTGAGATGTAGCTCCTCGCTGAAAGTCTCCTTCCAGCACCTGGGTGTCATTAACCAGGTAATTCTTCATATCATCGTACGCGTACGAAAATTCGAGAACAAAGAAGCCACCCGCATAAGTGGTAAAGTTACCATCCCTCCAGTGGTATTCACCACCGGGGGTAAACCGGATGCTGTGAAAGTACTGCGTTCGGGAGAGCACCAGGGGAGATCCGGGATCTACTGTACCACCTCCCCCTTCAACGGTAATGTCGAGAGGAGAACTAAAGTTCGTCGTATTGTACTCGATGTTGCCTGTAACGCCCAACCTTGCAGCAATAGATGGTGTAATGTAGTATCTAGCCCTGAACGAGTAGCCCTGTTTTCCAACTATGGCCGCTGCATCAAAGTTATTTTCCAAACCACCTCCCCCGCCACTATCCTGGGCGAAAGATTTACCACAAGTGAGACAAGCACAACACGTAATACCAACGAACAGTATTCGCAAAAGGTGTCTCATAAATTTTATGTTAATTTAAAGGTATAATTAATCATTACACACTCACCGTACAAGAAAAATCGGTTACGGTTTGTGCCTGAAACACCCTCTTATTTAAAAAGCCGTTTCCTAGTTATTAAGGTATTAGGTAAAAAACAACCCGTAGTACGAGGTATGTAAGTTTTCATACCCTTTTCCGAACGTACCTAACCCGGTAAATACGATAAAGCATTGCTTTTCAGTTACTTATAACTGTTAAACCAGGGTTGTAATTTAGGTTTTTTTTATAATCTGCTGTTTTTTTAAAAATATTGCATGCAGAAAGGAAAAAAAACTACAAACCAGAGGGTTATAGTATCAGGAATTTATAGAAAGCTTTACTTTCCTACCTGGTGGGGTTACCCCTGTTTTCTGTTTGCATTTACTAGTATCATTAACAGCTACAGGGTAGGTAAGTGGTTAAACTGATTTATGATTGTGCTTTAAGGTAGGACTAAT
>CAZIWJ010000326.1:0-2566 GCA_964542855.1 uncultured Roseivirgaceae bacterium | reverse complement strand
CCCGAACTGATCAGGATGGTTGGCCGCATGCGCTACCGCTCTTCCTACGGGCAAAACCTGCTGCAGCACTCGCGTGAAGTAGCTAACCTGGCTGCAACCATGGCTTCCGAACTGGGCCTGAACGCCAAACAGGCCAGGCGCGCCGCCCTGCTGCACGACATTGGGAAGGTGTGGCCCGAAGAGCCTGAACTGCCCCACGCTATACTGGGAATGAACCTGGCCCAGAAATATAACGAGCATCCGGATGTTTGTAATGCTATCGGGGGCCACCACGATGAAATAGAAATGACCAGCCTTATCTCGCCCATCGTACAAACCTGCGATGCTATTTCCGGTGCACGTCCAGGGGCCAGAAGGGAAATTGTTGATTCCTACATCCAGCGCCTGAAAGACCTGGAACACCTGGCCGGCAGCTTCAACGGGGTAAATAAAGCGTACGCCATCCAGGCAGGACGCGAACTGCGGGTTATTGTAGATGCTGAAAAGGTAAGCGATGAAAATGCCTCTCTACTTTCCTTCGACATATCCCAGAAAATTGAAAAGGATATGCAGTACCCGGGGCAGGTGAAGGTAACCGTTATTCGTGAAATGCGATCGGTCAGCTTTGCGAAGTAACCGGCAGCTGCTTAATGTTGCTTCCTTACCGGTAAAAGGATTATAACGGAAGAGGCTGCAACATCAATTCTGTGTTCTCGATTGATGTTACAGCCTCATATTGTACTAAATCCTAATTAAACCGATCAGCCAACCTAATCCCTGCCTTCTGTTTTTTCGGCTGTGTTGGAACGAAAAGTTGGGTAAGTAATGCCCAGTTGTTCCAGGTAAGTGTCGTACTTTTCCTCGTCGTAATAAAACTTCTCCAGTTCCGGGCGAAACTCGCTCATAATTTCCGTATTCAGTTCAATGGCCGGTACGTCGTCGTCATTTAATAAGGGCTCGTACTTTACATTTTTCGTCTGTTCATTCTTGTAATAATCCCACGCCTGGTCTATGATTTCAGGGTCGGCAAACATGTCTAGCAGCGTCAGGGCTTCCGCTTTTGCCCCGGCGGTGGCTCCTTTGTGGGCAATAGGGGTAGCCATGGTAATAGCATTACTCCAGTGGTGCCCCTGCAGGCCCGGCATATTGGAAGGAAAACGCAGCACAACGGTAGGCACCTTCCAGGAAATGTCGGCAATATCGTCAGAGCCACCTCCCAGCGAAAACTTAACCGGTCGCCCCAGATCTTTTAATTCGGTAGCCAGTCCTTTCTGCTCCGAGCCAACTTCCTTCTGAACGGCCTTTGCCAGGAGCTGATCGTCCTCGTCCCAATTAGGCAGGCCAACTTCTTTTATATTTTCGTACATCGTTTCGGCAACTACCTTGTTGAAGTGGCCCGGCCAGGCGCTACCCAGGTAGCGGTACGACATTTCCGTATCGGTCATCATGGCCGCTCCTTCGGCAATTCGGATGGCAATATCGTACATGTTTTTGATGTCTGAATACGTACGATCGCGCAGGTAATACCATACTGAAGCTTTGGCCGGCACTACGTTCGGCTGGTCGCCGCCATCGGTAATAACGTAGTGTGAGCGCTGAGTGGGCTTCAGGTGTTCGCGCCTAAAGTTCCAGCCGATGTTCATCAGTTCCACGGCATCCAGAGCACTGCGTCCCCTCCAGGGTGAGCCGGCTCCGTGTGCGGCCTCTCCTTCAAAGGAAAATTCAAGCGACACCACCCCATTGCCCCGTGGGCTTCCGTACGATACACTCAGGTTATTACTCACGTGGGTAAAAATGCAGGCATCTACTTTGTCGAAGTAACCATCCCTAACAAAGAAGGCCTTGGTAGCAATTTGCTCTTCTGCTACCCCGGGCCACAGCATTAAGGTGCCAGGTATATTTTCTTCTTCCATGATTTTTTTCACTGCCAGCACTGCCGTTACGTTCACTGCCTGACCGGAGTTATGCCCTTCCCCGTGCCCGGGAGCCCCTTCAATAATAGGGTCGTGATAAGCCACACCTGGTTTCTGGGAAGCCTTGGGTATACAGTCCAAATCAGAACCAATAGCTATTACCGGCTTACCACTGCCCCAGGTAGCCGTCCAGGCAGTAGGTACACCCGAAATACCCTTTTCAATGGTAAAACCGTTTTCTTCGAGAATACCGGTAATGTAATTCGATGTTTCGAACTCCTGCATACCCAGTTCGCTGAAACTGAATATCTTATCAACCATCACCTGGGTGAACTTACGATTGTTTTCTATTTCTTCGATGGCTTTTGCTTTCAGCGTTTTCAGCTTACGGGCCGAAACCGTACGCTGCGTCCACCCGGGATAGCTGGCACCCAGCATTACGAACAGGAGGAGAATAAAGAGAAATTGCTTTTTCATGATTAGTAATATAAAATTTACAGGTTTTGTACTCGTAAATGATGATTAACTCATTATCCTTGTAAAATAACGTAAATTTTGTAGTGAACACCTGTTTATCAGCCATTTGCCAACAAAAAAGTGAGTGTCCGCAGAAAAACGCCTCTTAAAATTGCAAAATAACAAGAAACGATCTCCCCATGCTTACACTCACCGGT
>CAZIWJ010000325.1:0-2592 GCA_964542855.1 uncultured Roseivirgaceae bacterium | reverse complement strand
CAGAGCATACAATTTCTCAAAAACTTCTTTTCGGTAACATTCTTCAAAACGGTTGGTCTTTTATTCAGCGTTATGCTTGTGTTCGGTGTACTGGTGGCCTAGATATTTGATATTATGCAAACTACTTTAATTCTCAATCTGGTGCTGGCCAGTTTTTTGTGCGGACTTATCTGGACGATACAATTGGTGCATTACCCGGGTTTTATGAAAGTTGGAAAACAGGGTTTCATCGACTACCAGGCGTTTCATATGCGCAGTATTACAGTTATTGTAGGTCCGATGATGGTGCTGGAATTAATGGCCGCTACCTGGCTGGCAGTTCAGGGAGGCTTTAACCCGATAAACTGGGGCATTATCAGTTCGTTGGTTATTGTTGTAGCCCTTTGGGCCATTACTTTCTTTGGGGCCTCCCCGGTGCATTACAATTTATATAACAACGGCTACGACCCCGAACTCATCCGAAAGCTGGTAAACATTAACTGGTCCCGCACGATACTCTGGACCATACGTACCATATTACTGGGATGGATGGTAATTAAATGAAGCAAAATTTAATACCTCACCGTTGTCTGCAGCTCTCTCATAATCCTGTTTGGCCGGCCGGAATTTCATTTCTAATGTTAACCAAACCAACAATTAGCAAACCCCGGTAATCTTAATGGGCATTCCATTAATACTAATTTCATCACCTGTGCTTTTTCCAATTAATTGCCGGCCAATCGGCGATTGCACGGAAATGCAGAAATACGACTGATTTTTCAGGTTCACCGCCCCCATGCCAATAGAAAGGTAATAATTTCCCTGGGTAGTAGCGACTAAACTTCCGGCTTCGACCCTCTCGGTTATGCGATTAGGATTTATGCCAGTAAGGGTGTTCTTTACCTGTAAGGCATTATGAAGTTGCGTTCTGTTGTTGTCTTCCTCAATCTGCATCATCGAGCGGCCCGTCTCGTACTTATCGCCCGCGCTGCTTTTGGTTTCGTTATTACGTGCGTTTTCAATTGATTTCAGGACCTGCTGAATAGACTGAATTCTTTCATCAGCTAATTTTTCGCAGGCCTGGTATAGTTGTTCTTTTACTTCAATACTGGGTTTCATAAAATGGTATTTTAAGCCATTCGGCCAAAATAAAAAATGATTCGTTGTTTACCTGTAATAAATTACTTTCATGTAATAACATAGTAAATAGAAGGAAATTACACGAGTGGAGATGAAATGTTATTTTATTTAACTTTCCCAATCAGACCTGAACGACCTACTTCTTCATAAAGGTTTTAAATCTCTATCTATCGTGTCGTAATACCCGGTTAACCCCTCTCCGAATTTAGTACTTCCCGGTACAATTTAATATTTCCTACTACCATTTTATCGACTGTGAAAAGCCGATGAAGCCGGGCTGTTGCATTGGCTGTGATCTCTTCCCTGAAATTAGGGTATTCCAGTACCCGCTGCACTCCGGTAGCCAATCCTTCCGAATCGCCGACCGAAGCAACCCAGCCTGTTTTCCGGTGTTCCACCACTTCTTTCATGCCACCGGCATTTGTGCAAACTACCGGCACACCCGAGGCAAAGGCATCGAGTAAGGAGGTTCCCAGTCCTTCAGCCTTAGAAGTGAGTAAAAAAACATCCAGTTGTTTAATTAACCCCCTTGCTTTTTCCAGGTACCCGGTAAAAAAGATGTATTGTTCCAGTCCGTAGCCTTTTACCTTTTTCCTAATCCCCGGCAGCAGGGGACCATCGCCAATCAGCACAAAATACACCGGTTGCGAAACCTTCCCTTCGCTAATTACTGTTTTTGCTGATTCAACCAGCGTTTCGTGATCTTTTCCCCAGGTGAAAGCTGCCACCGTTCCCACTAGCCGGCATTGAGCGGGCAAGTTTAAATGCTCTTTCAGCTTCAGGTCATGCTGTGGTACCTGTGGATCGATTGCACTGTAAATGGTAACCGGTTTTAGTTTTCCGGAAAAAATTAACTCCAGTGTATTGCTTATTTCCCTGGAAATACCAATTACTCGTTTCACTCTTGGATGGGTATATTTCCAGCGGGAAAACAAAGAATTTTTAGGAGCAATACTCACCCGGCGTGTAACTACTACCGGTAAACGGTTGCCCAGAAATGAAGTAAGAATAACCAGGCTGTGGGGTTTACTGCCGTGAACATGGATCAGATTTATTTTCTCGACTTTACAAACCCGGTTAATGGTAAATATTGAATACAAATCGAGTGTTGATGAAAAACTGGCCGTTGAATAAGGCATTGAATTTTTTAAACAGTATTTTTCCAGTAATGAATTACTGCGGCAAAGAATATGAAAAGCTATTCCTTCTTTTTGTAACCCGTGAGCCAGGTAAACAAACTGTTGCTCCCCTCCTCTCCAGCCCGATTCTGCATTAACCAGTAATATGTTCATCGCTTCTTTCTATTGCGGTTCAGTTCATATAATTTCAAATATTTCAACCATTTGTAATAGGCATTCTGCACGCTTAGCACAAAACCGGGATAGCCGTCGAGAAAACCCAGTTCAACAATCAGCCTTTTCCAAAAAAAGAAAACAGGGGCCAGTAGCAAGTGCCATAACAGCATAACAGTCC
>CAZIWJ010000324.1:0-2616 GCA_964542855.1 uncultured Roseivirgaceae bacterium | reverse complement strand
TTGCATCCGATATAATTCAAGCTACTGAATCGACTAATGCGCTTAACCTTTCTGCAAATAATTATATTAAAAAGTATTAGGTCAAGATTGGCTCAATAACACTAAACGATTGAAAAATTTCTGGAACTATCTTCTTGAACGCTTTGCACCGGCCAACTGGCTGCTATTTTTTATTATGTACTTTGCCGTGCATCACTATGCTGCAGCGCATTTCCTCAATAATACCCCAGCCCTGCGGTGGTTGCAGTTGGTTGATTTCCTGGCTGTACTGTCGTTTTTTTTCAAGCTCCGGGTAATGGATGAACATAAAGACTACCAGAACGACCTGGTGAATTATCCTGATCGTGTGCTGCAATCTGGAAAAGTAACGCTAAAGCAATTACGTTACATCGCTTACATTGGTACGGTGTTTGAAGCCGCCTGGTCTGCCTACCTGGGAACCACTACCCTGTTGATATATTTAGTCACCCTGGGTTACGCTTTACTAATGTGGAAAGAGTTCTTTGTAGGTGAGTGGCTGAAAAAACGATTGGTCATTTATGCGTTCACCCATATGCTGATTATGCCGTTGGTTATTTTCTGGATTGCCTCCATGGGTACTTCCAGCAATATTTTAATACTGGAAATATCGGGCATTGCGGCCGCTGCTTTCTTCTTTGGTTTTGCGTTTGAAATTGCCCGGAAAATCTGGAGCGCTGAAGAAGAAAGGGCGGAAGTCGATTCTTACTCCAAACGCCTGGGTATGAAAGGAGCCCTGTTCACTGTACTTTTTTTCCTGGCTCTGGGGTGTGCAGCTACTTATTTCCCGCTTGCCGGCATCAACCACCTCAATTACCTTTTCGGTATATTAAGCTTACTGGCCGTGTTCACAGGAGTGGTTATTTACGTGGCTGGTAAACCCGTTACCCGCAATATTAAGCTGATGCAGGCCATGAGTTCATTATTTATGCTACTTACGTTTGTATTACTATTTATTGGTGTTCGTTAACAAATTATGAAAATTTACTTTCATCTCTATAACCAAAAACATTCACCTGCACAGTGTGGCAATAAGGCCGCTGTTCTGGCACACCTGTACACAAACCAGCACCCGGTTATTCCCTGGGTTACGCTCGATAGCCAGGCCCTGGTGGAGCACTTAATCCTGCATGAAAAAAACATGCCGGTAAATCGGAAGCTGGAAAGTTTAGCTGCTGAAAACATTCCAGAAATAGCTGCCTGCCTGCAGCAAATGATTACAGACCTGCCAATTATTCCCCAACTGGAAGAAGAACTACAGCTACATTTGGCAACCCCTCCGTTCTCCGATCATGAGTACTTTGCCGTTCGTTCTTCTGCCACCGATGAGGATGGGGGCAACTATTCATTTGCCGGGATGCTGTCGTCGTACCTTTACTGTTCTCGTAAAACCTTAGTCGAATACATTAAAAAATGCTGGGCATCCAGCTTTTCCGAACGGGCATTGCACTACCGGTTGCACTATAATTTACCCGTGTACCCGCGTATTGCCGTTATGATTCAGGCCATGGTTCCGGCTAGCTGCTCAGGAGTACTGTTTACCCGCCACTGGGAGCAAGCCGACTGCCTGGTTATTCATGCCACGTTCGGACTGGGAGAAGAGCTGGTGCAGGGTAATACCAACCCCGACGAATATTTTCTCAGTCGCGCCAGTGGAAAAGTGATCGCCCGGAACCTCGATCAACAGTCTACCCAACTGAAATTTAACCCCGATAGCCAGCAGCTTGAACGTTTTAAAATCGGCGAAAAAGAAAGTAAGCAAAGTGTTTTATCTCCACAGCAATTACAACAGCTTTACAGGCATGCTATGCAAATTGAAAAGCTAAAGGGAAGTGCCCAGGATATAGAGTGGGCATACCATAACAACGAGCTGTTTATTTTGCAATCTCGTTCCATTACTACCCGGAAGGAACACAAGCAGGTATGGAGTAATGCCAACATTCAGGAAAGTTATTATGGAGTTACTACTCCCCTTACTTTTTCTTTTGCCAGTAGTGCTTACGCAAGGGTCTACACCCAAACCATGCGAGCCGTGAGGTTGCCTAAAAAAACAATAGATGAACACCAGGATATGTTAAAAAACCTGCTCGGCCTGGTGAACGGACGCATTTATTACAACATTAACAACTGGTACCGGGGCATATTACTACTTCCTTCCTTCCGCCGGAATAAGGAAGATATGGAGCAAATGATGGGCCTGGAAGAACCAGTCGACTACATTCACGATCAAACTTATACTCCCTGGCAACAAATTCAAAGGCTGCCGCGGCTGGTGTTAACGTACACCCGACTGTTGCTTCAGTTCAACCGCCTTCCTGCCCTGGTACCCCGGTTTCACCGGGAATTTAACCGGCATTATCGAACAGTAAAGGAAACCGACTACTCTTCCCTTGGTAACCATGAACTCTACTCCCGGTTAGCCTACCTGGATAAGAAAGTACTGGATAACTGGTCTACCCCCATCATTAATGACTTTTACGTGATGATGAACAGCGGTCGCCTGAACCGTTTACTCGAGAAAAGCGGTGTGGAAAATATAGATGAAATTCGGGGCAACCTGCTTTCAGGCGTAGAAGAAATTGAAAGTACCCAGCCTAC
>CAZIWJ010000323.1:0-2629 GCA_964542855.1 uncultured Roseivirgaceae bacterium | reverse complement strand
ATCGTATTGTTTGTTTTCAGCAACCAGAAGGTTCAGGTTATCATCGATATCGCCAGGCTGTATTTTTCCGGCAACCTCTTCATTCATCATTTTACAGCTATCGGATGAGTAATCGAGTCCTTGAACGAGCCAGCCTTGCTGATGGAAAAAGCTTAGTGCCCAACCCTCTCCGCAGCCTATATCGAGCAGCGATCCCGGGCGGTCCATTCCCATTCGTTCCAGCACCCTGAATTTACGGGCAGCCTGCTGGTACTTATGGTGGACTTCCGACTCGGAATATTCTTTCCGGTAATTCCCTGAAGACTGCTGAAAATACTTTTCGGAATAGTACTTCTTCAGTACCTCCGCTGAAGGTTTGTTAACAATTTCGTAGAAATTAAACCGATTTAACTTTACGCGTTCATCCATAATTAGAAAATAATTTTCACTTTTTTTGCTGCTCTTTCTGCCCGTTGTATGGCTTCCTGTTCGTGCCCCCCTACGGCAATTACTCCTCCGAAACGGGCCAGTCCGTTATTCAGGGGGGGTACAAAGTCACCGGGCAAAAGGTGAACGTAGCAGCTTTTTATACCTTCCAGTTTTCGTGCTTCATCTATTCCATCAATACGCTGAACGGGCTTTTCACTTTGCGGAAAATCATGGTGTGTAATAAATCGTACATACACCGAAGGAAAATGAGCTTCCCTGATTTCATCCAGGGTAAACGGTTTCCCCATAGCAATCAGGATTTGGGCTTTTATCATGTCGATACCACTACTGTACCAGGCTACTTCGCGCATATTTCCCCCCGGCATACGGGCGGCAATTTCAATAAACCGGGGGCCATCAGGCGTTACGATGATTTGAGGATAGGCAATTCCGTTTTCCAGGCCGATAGCCCGGATAGCCTGCACCGACATGTCGCTTACTGCCTGTTTCATAGCTCTGGTTAAATTCACCGGGAATAAATGCCTAATAGCCACCCCGAAGCTCCTGTCGGGTTCTGTAATCCTGTGCGAAAGTGAAAGAATATCGATTTCACCGTTTCTTACAACTGCTGTTACATTTACTTCAGGCCCCTGGATAAACTCCTCGATCATGGCTTTTCCGTCTTTGGCATACTGGCGGGCTGCTTCGATTGCTGCTTTTACCTGTTCTTTATTACTGGTAAGAGCCATACCCCGTTGCCCCGATGAATCGCTGGGCTTAATTACCCAGGGCCCGGCTACTTTATTCAGGTATGGAACAGCCTCCTGGTAGTTACTAACTGCAATAAATTGTGGAACGGCAATTCCGTTTTCCAGTACAGCTTTCCGCATTACATCTTTATTGGTTGCAGCAAGGGCTGTTTCGGGGCTCATTCCGGATAATCCCGTTCGGGCAGCCACTCTGGCAATGGTGGGAATTGCCGTTTCAGACGCCACTGTGGTTAGTCCGTTTACCTGGTTACGGGATACGTAGTTAAAGATTCCTTCTTCGTCGGTAGTACTGATTACTTCGTAGTGGTGTGCGTGGGCAAAACCGGGGGAATTGGGGTTATAATCTACTGTATGAACCTCATAGCCCAGTTTAGCAGCTATTTGAATAGCGGGTACCTGTTCAATTCCTGCTCCTACAATTAATACTTTTTTCATATCGTCAGTCCCATAATTGTTCTATTTCATCACATACCTTCTGCAGCCCCCGGGGATTAATTTGTTGATTCAGCCGGTTAATACCGTTGGCAAGTTCGGGATAAATAGCTGGTAAGCTATTTAATATATCGGTTAAATGTTTTTTCCATTCGGGTTCATCGTAAGCACCTATCCGGGGTACATACCCTTCCTTCTCCAGGAACTTCACAGCTTCTTTTTCCCGTTCAGAAGCGGCAATAACCAGTGAGGGGATATTAAGCACCGTCAGTTCCCAAAAAGTAAGCCCGGCAGAAGTAATGGCCAGGTCGGCCTGCTGCATGAGTTGAAACATCTGATCGGTATTGATGTGCAGTTCAGAAGGTAAGGCTTCGCCGTACTCCCCGAGTAAGTGCTGAACAGCTTCGGTATGCTGATATAATCCTCCCAGCACAACGACCAATTTGCGCCTGGTTACGCTTGAGGATGCAAGAATTTTCAGGGTTTCTATAGTGAGGTTAGCAGGATCGGCCGAACCAAAAGAAATTAGTAAATTCTTTTCCTTTGCCGGGCGGGTAAACGAAGTAAGTTGCTGAAATTCCGGTTTAAAGATGAAGTATTCCGGCCCCAATAACAGTCGGGTATGATCAGCTACCTTGAAGTGTTGTTCCCGCGACAGGATATTCTGGTTGAACACCACATCTGCCACAAATGGATACCGGTCGGTTACGGTTATATACATGAGAAAACATCCTGATTTGCGGATTTGCTGCTGAAGTTGCCGGTCGTATAGCCACGGATCGTCGGTATCGATAATTACCAGCGGGGTTACCTTTCCTTCGATTATTTTTATCAGTTGATCAATAAAAGAAAACGAATAATCGATTGCATATACCCTGTGCCCTTCACGACGAATATTTTGCTGCCAGTTTTCCGCAGTGTTGCTAAGTAGAAATGAACAGGGTATGTTACGAGCTGATAAACCGGCAGCAATCCGGAGGCATCGTACGAGGTGGCCGGCACCAATGGCAGGGTTGGCA
>CAZIWJ010000322.1:0-2644 GCA_964542855.1 uncultured Roseivirgaceae bacterium | reverse complement strand
GGAAAGTTATTAAAATTGTACTTTTTGAAGTGGGGTTTTTGAGGTCAACTCACTGACAATCAGGCATCGGAGGGGTGGGCTTAAAATAGTGCAATTTGCTGGTTAAAGGCCCGCCAACCTGCTCCTACTTCATCTCTTCCACGGCTTTTTTCAGGCTTACCGGGGCCACAACCTCACAGCTTTTACCGTAACTCAGTATCTTCGATTTTAACTCGTAGCTCTCAATAACCCCAAAACCGATTAACGTATAATCCCGGGTTTGTTCCAGCACCCGCTGCGAGGTATGCAACGGACTGGAAATAAGGTACCGGCCCTGTTGCGGGGTAAATTTCAACGTAATGTCTAACACCGGGCTGTTCGGGTCGAATGTAATGCCAATGCTGTTCCTAAACAGGTTCACGGCCCTGAAGTCCGGATCGGTCCGATAGGTGTTTTCAGTGCAGTGAACCAGGTCTGTTACGCGGTCAAGCCCGTAGGTCCTCAGTTCCTTCCGTTCTTCCGTATACCCGATGGCGTACCAGCGGTTGTCATATTCTTTCAGGGCGTAGGGATGGAAATGCGGATACCGGATTTCCGGCGGCTCCGTATATTTGGTGTAGGTAAAGTGCAGCACCTCGTGGTTGCGAATGGCCGAAATAAAGGTCTCCAGGTATTCCATCCCGGCAATCTGTAAGGGAATATCGGGCATGATGGCCTCCAGTACCCCGTCGTCGTGCAACCTGGAAGCAGACAGGCTGCGGAATTTACCAATAATTTCCTCGAACGGTTTCATGATATGAATCCCTCCGTACCGTTGCAGCAGCCGGGTGGCCAGTTCCAGCGCTTCCTGGTGCTCCCGGGTGTAGGCAATTTGGTGAATAGAATAGTTGGGAACGGCGTAATAGTATCCTTTATTCCGCTTACAGTACTGAATGGGGGCGTGAAAAGACAGTTCGTCGCTGTACCGCATGGCATCTATATCCCGGTATAGGGTCCTCCTGGTAACCGTTTGAATGTCAGCTACGGCACCCAGTAGTTTTTTCACGCACGGGTAGTGTTGTTCGCGCAGACATCGGTCAATGATGCAGTAGCGTTCGTAAGCAAGTTTGTTGACAGGCATAATTTTTTTTGAAAAAATTTTCAGACTGACAATAGGTGTCAGTCTGCCCCCCTATACTAGTAAAACCAAACGGCTAAATGCTAGCTATAAAGGCCGGGAGGATTAATTAAAACATATTTTAAAACCATTTAAAATTATTGAATTATGAACCGTTACCAAAAAAATCGGTACGAGATGTTTTTGCGCGTACAAAAGTGCCTGAACGAAAATGTGGCCACCTGGGAAAATAACCCGTACCTGGCCGGCCGGAAAACAGAGCTGGACAATATCATTGCCAGCATCACGGCCAAGGCTGAAAGAATCAGCGATTACTCACCCAAAAGTCCGGTGAAAATGGAAATCCGCGAGCAACTGGTCAGCAGCATGCTCCGGTTACGAGGAGGCATGCTGCTACAGGCGGCCTTGCTCAACGACCGCGACATGAAAAGTAAGTACGAAAGCATTAAGCGTACGCTTAACCTGAATGCTCCCCAAACCGACTTCATGAACAAGGTAAACCAAATGCTAACCACCGTGAGCCAATACGAAAGCGACCTGGTAGCATTCGGTATTACGCCCGAAATGGTTACCGAAGCCCGGGCACTGGCCGATGAGTTCAGTACCTACGTGGTTACGCCTGCCGATGCCCAGAACCGCATCCGGGCGCTGAAAGCTGAAATCGGTGAGGAAATTAAAGCGGGGCTTCGTTTACTCAAAGATGCAATTGATCCGGTGGTGGAAATCCTCTCGCCGGATACTGTATTCTTCCAGTGGTACGAGCGGGCTCGTTCGATTTACGATGTTCGCGCCCGTTACACGAAGAAAACGGATGAGCCGGCTGAAGGGGCTGATAATTCTGAAGCAGATCCTCAAACGGAGTAACGCGAAGGGTTTCCGTAGCGAATTCCTGTCAATTTGGGTGCTGAGCAATCGGCACCCATTTTTTTTGTCTGCCCCCTTTATCCGGGAATTAGCGGCTCCCTGGTGCAGGAATATTTAGCATCCCATCACTTCTTTTCCTTCCCGTTCTTTCAGGTCGTGCATCATGAGAGATTGTGGTTTTTTGTATCATATTCTATGAATTGAAAAATTTATCATCCTGCCGGTTGGCAGGGTTATTTATAATGTATGCTGGTATGTTTTGAAATGACTCGTCATCGCGAATGATGTGGTCGTGAAATCGGGATTGCCAGGCAAAATCCACATGGATTTGCCGTGCGTTGTTGGCCACCCCAATTTTAAATCCACGAATTAAGGATGCCAGGTTTTTGGATTGGCGACCGAATTGGTTTTTTGAAACGGTATCCGGGGTATCGGGGGTACAGATTTAAGGTACATTCAAAGCCTTTTGGGCCACAGTTCCTCTAAAACCACAGAAATTTATACACATATTACCCGGAAAGGCACGGAATAGATTGTAAATCCGCTTGAATATTTAGATATCTGAGATAAGGGAAACAAACAACACAGTGTTGTTTACAACGATGTTAGCGAGTATTGGATGGATGCATATCCTAACGCTGGTATTTCCTGCTAGTTGATTTCAAGAAAAGGATTTGCGATAAT
>CAZIWJ010000321.1:0-2650 GCA_964542855.1 uncultured Roseivirgaceae bacterium | reverse complement strand
ACAGTGTTCCACGGATAAAACGGCCTGTTTCGTTCTGGAAAATGTGTTCTGTAGATCGTGTTTTGAGGAAAGAAGGCGATTTCAAGTGTAATGAACAAGGGTGATTAAGTACATATTCTTAGTTTTATTCTTTTTTATTCGAAAAAATTACACGCTAATTCAAGCTAATTTATTTCTGTTTATTTCCAACCTACTTTTTACCATATTTGTTGGTATCTGACTTCCTAAACTTAAATCTGTCTGGATAAAAAATTGTAAGGCAACATATTTCTTTTGGGGGCGTTAAACCTGAAAAATTTATTTTTTACCTTTTTTTTATTATATTTTGCTATAAATGTGGTGTTAATAGCTACAAGTTTTTTTAATACATATGCAATACTAAACGCAACTATTTACAATCATTTTTGGTAATAGCTACCATGTAAACATTCACACAATAAAAATCTTTTAACTAAAATTACTCGATATGGATAAGTTTAAAATATCGTACAAATGTGTAAATACGCCGAAATCAGACGGCACACTGCTTGGTTTCACTTCCGGTAAAATCTATCAGGGCCGGGCTTATAACGGCTTATTTGAAATATCGAGCCTCTGGGGCAACGGTAAGCCAACGGTACTTGTTAACCGTTCAGTGTTTGAACAGTACTTTGAGTTAGTGCAGGAACATGCCGAAGAGGAAAAGGATAAAGCAGCTCCCATTGTAGTCTGATCGTTAAAAGAGTTTTAAATCATGTAAGCCGGAAATTACTTTCCGGCTTTTTTACATTAATAGGTGTGCTTTTGTTACTTTTATGTTGTACAGTATTGGATTAAATTAGCGTAGGTAGTTTACAAGTAGATTATTTTCTATGGAAAACACAGAAAGAACCAGATATTCATCAGAAGAATTGAAGGTATTCGAGAGATTAATCAATGATAAATTAGTCAAGGCTAAAGAGGAACTTGGTTATATAAAAAAATCATTGAGCAAGCAGGATGACAACGGGGCCGACAGCACATCAGGAGGAAATTCTAAGCTGCTTGAGGATGGAGCTGATACTGCTGAAAAAGAAAGCCTGAGCCAATTAGCCGCACGCCAACAGAAATTTATAGCCCAACTGGAAAATGCACTCGTTCGCATTAAGAATGGAACTTACGGAGTTTGCGTAGATACCGGGAAATTAATTTCAAAAGAACGGTTGTTTGCTGTTCCCCATACCCAACATTCCATTGAAGCTAAATTGAAAAAGTCGAACTGACTTACACTCAACTGTTACATGCAACTATTAACACGCCACCTGGAAGCACTGCTTTTTACAGCTTCCAAACCCATATCTATTGCCGAAATTAAACAGTGCTTTGAGTCTTTGTATGAAGCAGCACTAAGTGAAGAAGAAATACTGGAGCAGGTAAAGCTACTGAAGAATCGCTTCGATGGTGATGATTTTTCCTTCACTCTGTATTACATTAACAACGGTTACCAGTTTCTTACTAAACCAGAATATTTATCCAGTATCCAAACCTACCTAAAACAGAAAACGCAAAAGCGATTATCAACTGCAGCTCTGGAAACGCTAGCAATAATTGCCTACAAGCAACCAATTACTAAAGTTGGGATTGAGCAGATTCGCGGGGTGAATTGCGATTACGTGTTGCAAAAACTTCTGGAAAAATCACTGGTTGCCATTCTGGGAAAAGATGAAACCGTGGGTAAGCCCCTGCTTTACGGCACCAGCGAAGAATTCCTGGAGTATTTTGGGATAAATGATTTGAAAGACCTGCCTGCTCCAAAAGATTTTTCCCAGGATCAGAACACAATCGGGGTTACCAGCGAAGAAAGTGAAAATGGCCGCCAGGAATAAGTTAACCTCAACCCCAAAAGCCGTATATTTCAGTAAATAAGTTGAGATTTACTGTAAATATGATAAAGATTCCCGGCTTCCCCGTAATAATTGCCTGCATTATAGTTTCACCAGTACTTTTACAAGGATGTTCTGCAGGAAAAGTAGCCAGCCAGGGCTCGGCCCAGCTGCGCCCCTCCTGGATCGCTAATCGCCCTACCCCTCCCGGTTATTACGTAGGAATAGGATACGCAACCAAGGCAAAAGGCGAAAACTACACGGCGATTGCCAAGGAAAATGCCCTGAACGACCTGGTAAATACCATATCGGTAAGGGTTACCAGCACCACTTCCCTATCTCAATTTCAACGCGACCTGGTTTTTCGTGAGGAATATGAAAGTTTAGTTAAAACCTCTACCAATACGCAAATTAACGACTACCAGATAGTCGATGCCTGGGAAAATGAAGATGACTACTGGATTTACATCCGGCTCTCCCGACAGCAGTATCTCGATGAAATTAACCAGAAAAAAGAAAATGCCCGCCGGCAGGCCATCGATTTTTATAACCGTGGTTTAAAGTTTGAAGATAGTCGCTCGTTCACGAATGCCTTGCAGATGTACCTGAGGGGTTTAATTAGTATGCAGGAATACCTTGGAGAATCGCTGGCAGTGCAGAAATCGGGGCAAATTACCCTGTTAGACAATGAATTAATTAGCCGAATCCAGAACCTCTTTAACATGGTTTCTTTAACCACAAAACAGGATAACTACCAGGTAAAAGTACCATTGAAAGCCCCCTTGTATTTTGATGTTAAAGTGTCGAAT
>CAZIWJ010000320.1:0-2694 GCA_964542855.1 uncultured Roseivirgaceae bacterium | reverse complement strand
ACGTTTGGTATTGTTTATGGCTAACTAATGAAAGCTTTTAAAATCGCTGCTTATCGCAGTAAATAATACGGGGCTAGTCGTGCCGTTGTGTATTACGCTGGCCTTATTTGTAGTAGTGATGGGTGAGGATTATTTTTCTGTAGCTTTATTGTTGATTAGTACTATTGTTTTCTCTAGTGCTCGCCAGGTATAAACAGCATAACAGTTAATTTTACCTACTTCTTTTTTCCAGTCCCCCTACCGTTGTGCTGATATGTAATGTTCCCCACCATACATCCTCCTGAATAATTACCTTGATATCAGCTTGCATTTTATAGAGAAAAGCAAGAACCAAATATTCTGCTCTGCCCTGTTTCTTGCAATTGTATTTATTAACTGCTAAATTATTTCAGAGTCAATTTAATTAATGATTAAAATATAGTTGTTTTTAGAAATTTGTTAACCGCTGCGTGCTATCCTGCCAATAAGAGCAAAGATTAACCAGTACCTCGACTGCGTATAACCGGGGATTTTATTTAACACTTAAATTCAAATTATAATGGCAGAATTAACTGTTACTCAAGAACAAACGGTTACCCAAGTTGCCCAGGAATGGCTCACCAGCCTGGAGCAGGCAATGAAAGACCGCGACCTTGACAAGGCCGGTAAGTTATTCGATGTGGATTGCTACTGGCGCGACCTGGTTTCTTTTACCTGGAACATTAAAACCATGGAAGGGAAGCCCCAGGTACTCGATATGCTAGAAGCCCGCATGGCCGATGTAGCCGCCAGCAAGATGGAAGTAGAAGGCGAAGCCAACGAAAACGATGGCATCATCGAAGCCTGGTTTACTTTCGAAACCAAAGTAAGCCGCGGCAAAGGATTATTGCGCCTGCGCGAAGGGAAGTGCTGGACCCTGCTAACCACGATGGTTGAACTAAAAGGATACGAAGAGCCGAAACGCTACCAGAGAGATAAAGGCGTTGAACATACAGCTTACACATCCCGGAAAACCTGGCAGGAAAAAAGACAGGAAGAAAAAGAAACCCTGGGCTACACTGAACAGCCCTACTGTGTTATTATTGGCGGCGGACAAGGCGGTATTGCCCTGGGTGCCCGCCTGAAACAGCTCAACGTACCCACCATAATTGTTGAAAAAAATGAGCGCCCCGGCGATTCCTGGCGCAAGCGGTACAAGTCGCTCTGCCTGCACGATCCTGTATGGTACGATCACCTGCCTTACATTCCATTCCCCGACAACTGGCCCGTGTTTACGCCCAAAGACAAGCTGGGCGACTGGCTGGAAATGTACACCAACGTGATGGAGCTGAACTACTGGGGTTCTACCGAGTGTAAAAAGGCCGAATACGATGAGGAAAAGAAGGAATGGACCGTTAAAGTAAACCGAAACGGGGAAGAAGTTACTCTTCATCCGAAGCAACTGGTACTGGCTACGGGAATGTCGGGAAAAGCTAATATGCCGGATATTCCGGGGGCTGAAAACTTTAAGGGTGAGTTAACCCACTCTAGTGGTCACCCGGGTGGAGAACAGTATAAAGGCAAAAAGTGCGTGGTGTTGGGGTCGAATAATTCAGCTCACGACATTTGCGCAGCCCTCTGGGAAGTGGGCGCTGATGTAACCATGATCCAGCGTTCCAGTACCCACATCGTGAAGTCCGATTCCCTGTTAGAGTTGGTACTGGGTGACCTGTATTCTGAAAAAGCGATAGAAAATGGCGTTGACCACCACAAGGCCGATTTAATTTTTGCTTCCCTGCCTTACAAATTGCTGCCCGAAGTACAAAAGCCGGCTTTCGATGCCATTCGAGAGAGGGACGCCGAGTTTTACAAAGGGCTGGAAGATGCAGGCTTTATGCTCGACTTCGGTGATGACGACTCTGGTCTTTTCCTCAAGTACCTCCGCCGGGGGTCCGGATACTACATCGACGTGGGTGCCTCGCAGCTGATTATCGACGGAGAAGTAAAGCTGAAAAGCAATACTACTATCGATCATATTAAGGAGCATAGTGTGGTGCTGACCGACGGTTCTGAACTGGAAGCCGATGTTATTATTTTTGCCACTGGTTACAACTCCATGAATGGCTGGGCTGCCGATTTAATTTCCCAGGAAGTTGCCGATAAGGTGGGCAAGTGCTGGGGACTGGGTTCGGATACCACCAAAGATCCCGGCCCGTGGGAAGGTGAACTTCGCAACATGTGGAAGCCTACCCAACAGGAAGGACTGTGGTTCCACGGCGGCAATCTGCACCAGTCGAGGCACTATTCTCAATTCCTTTCTCTGCAGTTGAAAGCCCGCATGGAGGGCATTCCTACTGAAGTGTACGGAATGACTGAAGTGAATCATTTGAAGTAGTTATTTTTCTTTCGCCCGGGATGGTTGTTCACTTAATCCCGGGCACCTTTTTTCATAAATGCTTTCGCCGCTCCCCGCCAAAAATGAGGTTCCAGCCCGGAAAGACAGATGGGTTTGCTGGTTTTGACTTGCTCCGGGAAAGAGTAGTAAGTTATCATGCCCCAGGTTGAGATCATTAAAAGTGAAGAAGCCCCCCATTAACTGAAAGTACCCGGTACCCTTTCTGCAGCATTTTCCATTAAGCTTCGTGGCGTTAAAACCGGTGCACTATTGGCCGATTTAACTCACAAAATATGCAATTTGCATTATTTCAAGTCTACCCCTCCGATGCCTGATTATCA
>CAZIWJ010000319.1:0-2700 GCA_964542855.1 uncultured Roseivirgaceae bacterium | reverse complement strand
CACTGGCTTAATTGGGTTAAATCCTACTTGCCACTAACCTCCCTCAATCGGTTAATTGTAACTGAATAAATACAGCCTGAAAAACTTGCTTTGAAACAGGATTATATTTACGTAATGATGCATCAACAATGTAGTAAGCAGAATAGGTAAACCTGTTAATTGCAGTATTGCAGTGTTCCGGTATTCGTTTTCTGCTAAAATTAAAACCTCATCAATCGCTTCGCTTGAACGGTTCTGTCTTAGCCTTTTATAAGAAACGCCTGGTCTGCGGCATGGGCGACTACTCCCCAAACTAGCCCTAACGTATTGGTAATCACATGGCGTTTCCGGCCGTTTATGCGTTTATTGCCATCTACCCCTCGTTCTTCTTTAACAAAAGGGGCTGCTTTAACCGACTGGGTATTGGTAGATAATAGGCTAGAGGTTGGCTCTTTTTTCCCGTTTTCGTTCCCTGCGATTTAAGTGGGCATTCAGTTGCTCCAGGGTTCCATTGACCTTCCAGGTTCTAAAAATAGTAGTAGACAATAGCGTAAGTAGGATGATCAGCAGGTAAATTCCGCCACCGGCCGCCCACCCGAAGATACCATAGAATGTCATCCACAATATTGCGTAGACTATATTTGCGTTTACGTTGTATCGGTAGATATTCTTTGATAATTCTCATTACAGGTTGGTAAGTGACTCATATCGAGATTTCATATGCTTTGGAGTTTTGGTGAAACCAAAGTGTATACACTAACCTGCTCTTTTAAAATTTAAGTATGTTCTAAGTTTCTTAAATGAATGATTCACTGGATACTCCGGTTACGGCTATGCCTTCTTCCATTAAAATTGCCTGGTAAAAGTGATTTTTGAAATGACTTGCTGCTCCTGAAAATTTCGGTCGAGTGAGTTGATTTGCGTATCGTTAAACACCACATAAATAAACGAAAGCGGCTGGTACTCCCAGCTTGCGCGGATGTTCCATCGCCCTTGCTCATCGAAGCTGTTGTATTGATAGAAGGCGGAAAGCTGTAGGCGTGGATTCAGTGCCAGGCGTGTACCTCCGGAAATCAGATGAGTAGATAAATCCCTTCGTTCCAATCCTAAATTTTGTAGTCCGTTGTACTCGTAGTCGAAGGTGAGTGCTGCCTGGACAAAGGGGGCATACCGCAGCCCGGCATTGATGGTCGTTCGGTTGCCATTGTAAAATTTACCCCAGTTAATGCTGCCCGAACCGGATAATTTTGCCGAACGGTCGGTATTAAAATCGACCTGTTGGCGGGTGTAATAATAATTTTCCTGTTCGATGGCTACGCCCAAAGGGGCAAAGTTGAAGTTGATGTTCTGCCAGGTAGGCGTAACAGCATATTTCAGGAAGCTGCCGTTGGTAAAAACCAGGTAAATGGGAAATAGATCAATGTTTGCCTGTTGAAAGTTAGCCGGATTGTTAAAATCGTGATAGTAGTTAATAAATGCTCCGGGGTCAAAGCGCCTAATCCAGGGGATGTTCTCTGGTCGCCAGATAAAGTATCCTCCCGGACTATGGTAGATAACATTTTTCTGAAAGACAAATCCCATATCGGGGGTATAGTCTTGCGAAACAAAGCTACCAAGATAACCCAAATAGTATTTGTTGGTCGTATTTCCGGCAAAGAAGCTTCCCGCCAGGCCCAACGAATCGTTGGTATTATCTCTGGACCCGGAAAGCATATACGTAACCGTCCACTCATCGGCAGGGCGCAGCAACCCATCTATGGTAAGCGTTGAGTTATGGCGCTGTACCACGCCCAATACCTCTGATGCCTGGTCGGTGCGATGGGTAAGCATTACCCCTACATTGTTTTCTTTGCCATAGTTTTGCAGGTAGCGGGCTACAGCAAACTGCGCTGTTGGTGAGTTACCACTTTCTGCCTGGTTCATGTACAGCCCGGCAATGGCACGCTTTTCGTTGCGCAGGGTGTAGCGACCACCTGCATTGATGCGCGCAGGCGCAGCATTAAAATCTCCTTGCAGCCCAATTCTTCGGCTAAAAAAAGGAACGATGGTTCGGCTACTGGCCCCTGCCCAAATGCCTGAGTTTTCGAGGAAAAATTGCCTTCGTTCCGGGAAGAAAATATTGAACCGTTCCAGGTTATTGACCGCCCGATCCACATCGGCCTGGGCAAAATCGGTGTTGAAGGTAAAATCAACCACCGACTGCGGATTGAGTGCCCATTTAATATCCCCACCAACCTTGGGTTGCTGGTTGAGGGTGGTTTCTGAGTCTTCGGCAATGCGGTCGTATTGGTGAAGGGCGTAAGGTTCTACCCGAATATTGGTGCTGGGCTTGGGCAGCTCCAGCCCTTCTAGCTTGGCCGCATAGGTCATCCGGTAGGGGGAAAAAGATTGCGGTATGGCCGGGAACACGGTTTGCTCGTACTCCCTGCGTGCCAAACGGGTAAAGGTAATCCCCCAGCTGGTAGGGGTTTCCTCTGTGGCAGCATCGTACCGAATAGATTTAAAGGGAATGGCAAACTCGGCATAGTAGCCCGAATCAGTGCGGGAAGTCCGCACCCTCCAAAGGGCATTCCAGTCGTTATCGGTGTTTTGGTCGTTGAAGTTCTGCAAATCGCGCTGGTTGCCATGGGGCGTGGTCTGGAACGATACGCAGTATTGTTTCAGGTTTTGGGGGTCGAGCTGTACACCAAAAATATCGTTTTCCCCCCAGGCAAAATCCCG
>CAZIWJ010000318.1:0-2704 GCA_964542855.1 uncultured Roseivirgaceae bacterium | reverse complement strand
GGAAAGACTTAGTTTCAATGGATGTTTTTTTTGTTGGAAACCCGGCAGGTTCATTTATGTATGTCATAACCGGATTACACGTCGTTCACCTTTTAGGAGGTATTGTGTTTTTGGCAATAGTTTTTGTAAAGGTTTTTCAGTACAAGGTACACGCCAAAAATATGGTAGGTATTGAGATGTGCAGTACTTACTGGCATTTTCTCGATGGATTATGGCTATATTTGTTTATTTTTCTGATACTCAACCATTAATTTATTTAAAAAATGTCAACAACAACCCAAACAGCTGTCAGGAGGAAAAGCATCTGGTATGGCGGTACATCACCATTGAAAGCCAGCTATGGAAAACTGATGATGTGGTTTTTTCTCCTCTCCGACGCGTTTTCCTTCTCAGCTTTTCTAATCGCATACGGCCTAATCCGTCATGCTCATCCGTCATATCAGGGTACGGTAGCTGATTTTGAATTCTCAACCGAATACTGGCCTATCCCGGAAAAGGTCTTTGATGCCTTTCCAGGATTGCACGGCATAGAGCTTCCGCTAGCATTCGTAGGATTAATGACTTTTATTCTCATACTTAGTAGTGTTACTATGGTACTTGCTGTAGAAGCAGGCAACCGTATGGACAGAAAAGGTGTTGTTAAGTGGATGCTCTGGACCGTTCTGGGAGGTATTGCTTTCCTGAGTTGTCAGGCCTGGGAATGGAGTCACTTTATTCACGGTACTGATGAAGGTACTTTATTATCTGACGGTGTAACCAGGATATTCGGAGCAAGCCTAACGCAGAACCAGTACGGTCCACCATTATTTGCCTCGATCTTTTTCTTTATTACAGGATTTCATGGATTTCACGTACTCAGTGGAGTGGCAATTAACATACTAATATTCTACCAGGCAGCAACTGGTGTGTTCGAACGAAGAGGGCATTACGAAATGGTTGAGAAATCAGGGCTGTATTGGCACTTTGTTGACCTGGTATGGGTATTTGTCTTCACATTTTTTTATTTGATTTAAAATTTATACGTATGGCTACCTTAGAAGAAACTCCCCAAGTTGAGGTTAAACCCGTTGATAAAGAAAAAGTAAGAAAGCTGTGGAAAATAGCTGCTGTACTTGGTGTGGTAACAGCCATCGAGTTCGTATTTGCTTTTACTATTCCCAGGGGCATGCTACTCGTGTCCATTTTTGTAGGCTTAACGCTAGTTAAGGCATTCTACATCGTATCAGAATTCATGCATTTGAAATACGAAATGAAAGTGTTAATCTGGTCAATCATGATTCCACTAATTTTCGTTGTATGGTTAATTATAGCCCTGCTATTTGAAGGCAGTGCAATCCTAGATATTCGCTCTTACTAAACTGTAATCGTTTATATGCGATCAATACAGAAAGCCGGAGTTGTGATTCTAATACTCACAATTCCGGCTTCTATTATTTTATTCCTGCACGGATTTGGAACCAACGAATTCAATTTGCCGGTTTATTATCAAAACGGGCTACCCGATTCTCTTGGCTGCCATTCTGAAAAGGATGCTTTAGCTCATACCACCAGCCTGGCAAAGAAAAGAACAGGAGCAAACGTTTTCTACGTAATAGAAGAAGATAAATTATTCAAAGAAGAACTGGTAAGAGTTATTGAAAATTTCCCCGACGTGCCAGTGTTTGTTAATATCTTAGGCGCTGAAATAGAGAGTAAAAAACAAATCATTACGTACCTAAATACGTTGAAAATAGATAAGTCTCGTTTTAAATTTATTGATACCGGGTTAAATAAAAGTCAGGTACGGCTTTGTGAACTGGGACTCACTATGGACAAGCCGGTTACCAGTGCAGTTTTATGTGACGAAAACGGAGCAATAAGAGGATACTATGACTTAAACGATCGGGAAGAAGTAGACCGCCTAATTTTAGAGATAAGAGTTCTTAATCATAAGTAACATGAGAAATATAATTGCAGCAACCGTCGGACTTACCCTTGTACTGCTCTCAACATTTGCTAATGCGCAGTGTGCCATGTGCCGGGCCACAGTTGAAAATAACTTTTCACAGGGCGAGTTAGTGGTAGGCTCAGGCCTGAACATGGGCATACTCTACTTGTTTCTGGCACCATACCTGGTTATAGGGGTTATAGCCTACTTCTGGTACCGTAACAGTAAAAAGGCAGGCAAAAAACCTAAGTTAAATTTCAATTGATCAACTTACCTCGATTGTATTAGATCTATTACATTATCAGGTTGTATATATTTTAAAATGACTTCTTTATCTTTTTTTATACCCGATAAACCCGGAGAAAACCGATAATAATAACATAAAAGGGGATGCAACCTGTGCGTGTGGGCAGCTAAAAATAGCACATACAGTGAGTCCAAGAGATAATCCACTGATCCAGAAAAAAATAATTGAAGCACTAATCATCATTCAATTTATTTAATGAAATATGTTTTGCCACGATAAAAGATCCAACGTATTTACGCCTACTGTTTACTTCACCTCAATGAATTATTCTTCAGTTGCGTGAAGGCTAATATGCAAATAAAAATTTACCAGTAAAATACATTCCATGTCTGCTAGCAACAACAATGTAATTCTCCGTTTCGATAAAGTTTCTTTTGCTTACAATGATGGGATGCATCCTATCCTTGATGAGAGTAGTTTTTCTCTACGTGAAAACACCAAGATCACAATTATGTGACAAAACTGAGCTG
>CAZIWJ010000317.1:0-2718 GCA_964542855.1 uncultured Roseivirgaceae bacterium | reverse complement strand
GTTATACGCCCGGGAACTCCTGCACCAACTCTTCGGTGGCTGCAAATTCGGCCTTGGAAATCCCGGCGCAGCTGCTCTTCCTGATAATCTGGCATTAAAATATGCTTTGTTCAAGATGGTAGGCACTATGAGTTTTCTAACAAAGCCAGTAATACTGTTAAATTATGCACTGAAGCAGGTGTGATTAAAGCTACTTTGGTTAAGTTTAATGGTAAATTAGGCCCATCATGAGTAATTCATTTCCTTGCTTGCGCAGTAACCCTTGTCGGTCAACTGCTTCGCCACATTGTCCTGTTGAATTCTTACGCATATTCGTCGTTTTATTTTCAGGTGGTGAGCAGTATGTGTAAGGCAGTTTCCAATCGTTAAAACAGGTTATGGGTGGCTATGAATTATGTTCACCACATTAACCTTCATCAAGGTTGGAATCATTTGTGCTTGCTGTTGGGCGTTGAGCGAAAACTATCATTCTTTCAGTTTGTTTTTCTATTTTTAAATTAAACATTTCTGATACGTGCCTAACTGTTTTTTCCGTGTAAATAAAAACGTGCGTAGGGTCATTTCTATAGTACCATGTTTTAAATGGTTTGCTGTGGTCGTAAACATGCGTCATAACGATTAGCTTTCCGTTAGCTTTTAGTAAGTTAAGAAGATGTTCAATTTCCTGCTTAGGTTGATAGAAATGTTCAAATACCTCACAGCTAAAAATAAAATCGTATTTGGTTTTAACGTAATCGGTATTTGGGTAAAAGAACGGATCGTACAAATTTATTTTAAATCCCCTGTCAATGAGTTGTTTTGAAATTACGGGTCCGGTACCACTTCCATAATCCAGGCCAACATGTGAAGAATTAAAATTATTGAGTACGTATTCGGTAATTGGGGCAGTGAATTGCTGATACCTGAAATCATTCACATCATTATTGTGTTCTTCATATCTTCCCTTCTCTTTTGCTGGAGAAAGATAAAACCGTTGGTCTTTTACGTAAGCACCACAAGTTGAACAGATGAAGTACGTACGGTCGACCTTATTTGTTAAATGTGTATTACACAGCGTGCATATCATTGTAAAAAGAGATTGGGTCCATTAAGTAGCCAAGGCCGTTAGAAATTATAAACAGGGAAAGCCAAAGAGCAATAAATATATTTACTAAGTGAAACAATTACTGAATTTTATTCAAACAAACCCGTATTTACTCAGCTATGGTGTTTTACTTACTTTTTTGTCGAGCTTCGGACAAACTTTTGTCATTTCTCTTTACTTGCCAAGCATTCAACAGGCATTTCAATTAAGTGATTCAGGATTTAGCTCAATATATAGTGGGGCGACTATCCTTTCTGCTTTAACCCTTACCTGGTTAGGCCCCTTCATTGATAAACAGAACATTATTAAATACACTGTTCTGGTGATGGCAGGATTAATTGTGATGTTGATTGTAATGTCGCAGGCGTACGTTATTATTGTGCTAATTTTTGCCATCTACGGGCTTAGACTAATGGGTCAGGGCCTCCTTACCCACACATCGATTACAGCTATGGCACGTTTTTTTGCTAATGGCCGGGGCAAGGCCATTAGTATTGCTACTTTAGGGCACCCCATAGGAGAGATGTTGCTGCCTTTTATAGTAGTTTCTACCATTTATGCATTGGGCTGGCGCTACGCACTTGCCCTGTCGGCGCTGTTTGTCGCCCTGTCGATTCCAGTAATATTAAGGTTATTAAAGAAAAAAGCATCGTTCACCCAACGCAGGACTTACATTCCTGATCGTTTTTCCCGTACCGACAAACAACAGGCCAATCCATTAAACATTGTAAAAGACAAAGCTTTTTGGCTTATCATGCCCAGTAGCCTGGTTGCTGCAAGTATTGGTACCGGCTTTTTACTGTTTAAGTTAAAAATGGGTTTATCTTACGGTTGGAGCCCAACGTTTGTAGCCGTAGGTTTTTCAGCGTATGCGGTTGGAAGCGCATCGTTCAACCTGGTAGGGGGTATCCTGGCAGATAAATATTCGGGTAAATTTTTGTTTATTTTTTATCTTATTCCGGCTATGCTGGGAGTTGCCGCGCTACTCATTTCATCGGATGAATGGGTATACATTGCACTAGTAGGAGGAATTGGCATTACCAGTGGCTTTGGTGGAACAGTAAAAAATGTAGCCTTAACTGAAATGTACGGAGTGAAAATCATTGGCTCAGCCAGGAGCCTTTTTATTACATTTATGGTTTTCTCTACCGCTTTAGGACCCCTTATTTTTGGTACGTTGCTCGACAACGGATTTTCTTTTGAGCAAATTACGCTTTTTGCTGTAATTACTTATGGCCTTGCCACCCTGAATACCCTGAGAATCATAAGGTGGAGCTAACATGAACGGGTATCAGATTATTTTTTCGCAGATTAACAAACGTAGTGAACCGTCTTACTAAATAGGTTGCAAGATTATCCTGATGCTAAAATAATCCCTAATCTGATATCGGGGTGAACTGGATTAGGTTAATGTGTACTTTATGCAACTTGCAAATGTAACGGGGGTGCTACTGCTGATAGCCCATAAACCAAATGGAAAAATTGAGTTAAAAACAGTATTTTAGGTCTTTTAGGGCTACACAGCCACTTCAGCCTTTAACCCTGCGGTGAAATTCTATCTGCATATTTGTTTCACCTGACAATACAGCATACGATTTATATTACCTTAGATCGCTAACCTAATACTGGAGAGT
>CAZIWJ010000316.1:0-2729 GCA_964542855.1 uncultured Roseivirgaceae bacterium | reverse complement strand
AAAAGGTAACCGGCCCTGATCGTCTTCGGGCCTTTCTACAAAAAACAGGTCAACCGCCCTGGTATAAGGTAAGCCTACCCGGAAAAGGTATCCCAGCGATAGCTCAACCCGGCCCAACGACAACGTTTGTGATACCTGAACCTGGTGGGGGCTGTTCAACGCTGAAGTGAACCGTAGTCTTTCCCCTTCTTCCAGTTGAGCTTCCGACTGCTGGGTAGTATAGCTGGCCCAGATTCGATATTTTCGCCATCGTTTACGCAATAGGAAATCGATTCCGTAAATGGTTTCCGTAGCGGTGAGAAAAGCATTGGCACCCGTAAATGCCGGGCTCAGGTTCCTGGCCTGTAAGCCGGTTAACCGCTTTCGGTACCCTTCCAGGTCGATGAGCCAACCTTTATGCTGGTAAAGAAACCCAGCCATCACCTGCCGGTTGTTAACAACAGGAATATTTTCGGCACTGTTAGCCAGCAACCACTGCTGTTCAGTGGTGTTGGAAAATGTAAATTCGGTTTCCTGCAATGTAGTAAGGTACTGGTTGAAACTACCGGCAGTGGTTTTGAACTGAAAGTGTTTACCTACCGGAAAAGTAGCCCTTACGTGAATATCAGGCACAGGATCGCTAATGGTTGAGAAAATATTGAGCCGGGCCCCGCCCGCCAGTCGAATTCCCCCCGGGAAGGAGTACTCGTAATCGGCAAAAAAGGCGTGAACCCCTTCATTAGTTTCAATGGTATCGGCCAGGTCCCTTTCCAGGAAATTCTCTTCTTCGTTACGAATAAAGTTTGAATAGTAATTATACTGGTATCCGGTTAACAGGTTACTGTTTTTACCGTTATTAATCCGTTGCTGTAACCTTACCTCCAGGTTGCCCAGGCTGTTGTTCCTTATCTGTACATCATCCCGGCTCGTTTCGGGCCTGGAATCAGTAAGGCGGTAACGCATGGAGTAATCGGCCCAGGTTACCGATAATTCTGAAGACCAGCCGGGTGTCCATTTACTAATCCAGTTGGTGCTGGCTCCGTAGGTTTCTACCCGGTGAACTTGTTTCACCTTCCGGGTAGAACCGGGGTTCACTGAAGAATAATTTAGCTCACTTAATGACTGCAGGCCGCTAATGCTAAAAAGGTGTTTGTCGCTAAGCCGGAAATTCCACGACGCCTGAACGTCAGAAAAAGCCAGTTTGCTGTTGTACTCGAAGTTATTTTCCGATACCGATTCCTGTAATTCTTCAGTAACCGTTCCATCGAACAGCTTGTTACTGTACGATAAAAAAGTAGGTGTGAGCAGCAAATCGTTATAAGACCGGCGGGCGGCAATCATCAAATTGCCTTTTTTTCCCGTTGGTAGTCGTGCGTATGCATCGCCGTGGGTAAAATTAACGTTCGCTGAAACAACCCGTTTATCGCTGATAGCATCCTCCGACTCGGCCAGGATTAAACCGGCCGATGCCCCACCGTAACTAACGGGAATATGATTCTTATACACTTTTATTTCCTGAATAGTAGCTGGGATAAAGGCGCTAATATTGCCAAAATAGTGGGCCGGGTGGTAAACAGGAATATTATTCCAGTAAATAAACGTTTTATCTTTTGCACTCCCCCGAACGTTAATACCGGAAGCGGTTTCATCGTCCGAGCCAATGCCGGCAAGGCTCTGGGTGGTCAGTAACACGTCGCGCTCGGTTAAGCCGGGAAGTATTTCCATTTCCTGCGGCAAAATGCTGATGGTAGTTGCCGAAGGGTTACTAACAATTCCTTTATTCAGGTATTCCCGGATTACCACCTCGTTCAATTGAGTAGGCCGGGGGTTTAAAGCCACTTCTTCTAACTGATTAATTTCGTTAATATTTAGCTCCAGTGGTTCAAAGCCAATAAAACTCAACTCATAAACTGAATCTTTTGGGTAGCTCCCCGTTAGTTCAATCTGCCCGTTCTCATCGGCCACGAAACTTTTCTGGCTGTTTTTTAATCGGGCCACTGCAAAGGGAAGGGGTTCCTTGGCAGCCGGATCCTGTACGGTAAAGGAAACCGTATACTGTTCTACTGCACTAACGGTAAAGTACCCATCCCTGACCTGTTCCAGGGTTAAAAACTGGTCGGTTAGCAACGTTTGCATCAACTCTTCCAGGGGAACTGCATCGGCTTCAACAGAAACTACCTTGTTTTTCAATAGCGTGGGGTTGTAAGAAAAACGTACCCCGTAATCAGATTCAAGCTGCTGTAAAACCCGAACCAGCGATACCTGCTGGTAGGATTCAGTAATTAACTGGCCCGTGGCAATCCGGTAACAGCAAATAAATACAACAAGCAGTAGCGTTCTTTTCATGACTGTTCAAAAACCGTTCCGGTGTTATTCACTGTAAACGATATTGCGTTTATCACATTATAAATCTTTCAGTACATACTATTCAGTAAAAATTACCCTACTGCTTAACGATGTAAAATTACCAATAACACTCATGATTACAATTCAGTATTGTCGCCCCGGGTTAATGAAATTATTTATAATTTTTCGGTAGGGTATTTAACCGGTTCGTGGATAAAGGGGTAAATCATTTATCTACCCAACCCGTTATGAAAAAATTTGCCCTCATGCTTACATTGCTTCCCCTGGTAATTATTACGCTACGGTTAGTATTGTTCCCGATGGAAGAAATACCCCTTTTCTGGGGACTTGCCTCAGAACTGGGTTTATCCGCTTCTTTCTTGTTTATGCTGCTTTGTTTACCT
>CAZIWJ010000315.1:0-2738 GCA_964542855.1 uncultured Roseivirgaceae bacterium | reverse complement strand
AAACGGGAAATTTTCGATTTCGAATCGAAAAAAATGGAGGTTGTAGCGGGTTATGATGTGTGAAGTACAACCGTGCCGTGGTGGTGTGCAGGGATGGTTGGTTTTATCAGGGGAGCCGGGAAGAAAAATGTTGTGGGAAGATTAAACTAGCCTCGATATCATAAAAAAGTTGCCGGAATAAAAATTCCGGCATACTCCTTTCGCCTATTGAACCAAAACACTTGGTACACTGTAAATGACTGTTTTAGTGTGGTAATGGTTGTAAGGCCGGGGCTAATCTTTATCCCGGTTCTTTTTGAAAATTTTAAGTACCCTTTCCAGGAAAGGCTTTTTCTTTGCTTTTGGTCTTCTTACCGGAGAGCGGGGCCTTTGAGTTGGTTTTTTTTGCCGAACAGTATCTTTTTTACGGGTAAACAACTTCTGAAAAAAACCTTTTTCTTCGGCCAGGTCAGATTTATACAGCTCACAATCCATTTTTGCCCGGATGTACCCGGGTAGGGGAGGGTATTCCCGGTACATTACTTTCCGGAACGCAGGTTCATTGTTCAACTGCTTAACCATTCCGGCCCATACCGGCAGTGCCGTGCGGGCCCCCTGGCCAAGAGATAGCGAACGAAAGCGGACGTTGCGGTCGGCACCCCCTACCCAAACGCCAATAGTAAGGCCGGGCATCATGCCAATGAACCAGCCATCGGCCTGCAACTGGGTGGTGCCGGTTTTACCGGCAATGTCGTTGCGCAGCCCGTAGCGATAGCGAAGAGCACGAGCCGAACCGCTGTCGACCACGCTTTTCAGCATATCGATCATCATATCGGCCGTTTCTTTTTCCATCACCCGTTCAATGCGCTGTTTTTCGGTAAAGTCAGCGATCAGATTCCCGCTTTTATCTTCAACCTTTCTAATGGTTACCGGGGCAACGTATACGCCCCGGTTGCTGAACGTATTGTACGCGGCCACCATTTCCAGCAGCGATATTTCGGCGGCTCCCAGGGCAATAGACGGAGCTTCCGGAACATTACTTATACCCAGCAGGGCAGCAGTTTCCCTTACTTCATTAATTCCACTTTCCATCAGTAATTTAACCGATACGGTGTTAACGGAATGCGTAAGCCCTCCTTTCAGCGAATAATACCCGTCGTACTGGTTATTAGCATTCTGCGGTTTCCAATTATCGTAGTTAGCATACCTAACCTGTTCATTGCTCACAAACTCGCAGGGGTCTTTACCAAGTTCCAGGGCGGTGGCATAAACAACAGGCTTAAACGTTGATCCAACCTGCCTTTGCGCTTTAACGTGATCGTATTTAAAGTAGCGGTGGTCTATTCCTCCCACCCAGGCTCTCACCAGGCCGGTTCGCGGTTCAATAGCCAGCACCCCGGCATTCAGGAAATTGCGGTACCAGGCAATGGAATCGAGGTAGCTCATTTCCTTTTCCTGCTCCCCGTCCCAGGAAAACACTTTCATGGGAACCGGTTGTGAAGCCAACTTATCGGCGGCATCCCGGTTGCCTGCCGCCTGCACCAGTTGCGGGTAAACTGAGGAGCGATGCAACTGCCTGAGCAGGTAATTTTTATTTTCCCAGGGTTTTTCCCTGCCCTTCCAATGGCGGTTAAACAAGGCCTGCAATTCCTTCATCTTATCCTGCACCGCTTGTTCTGCCATGCGCTGAACCCGCGAATCGATGCTGGTGTAAATCTTTAGCCCGTCGGTGTAAATATTGTAAGCAGAACCGTCTTCTTTTTTGTAGGGCTCCAGCAATTTACCCAGCTGCTGCCTGAGGTTTTCCCGGAAATAGGCTGCATTTCCTTTCCTTACATTTTCGTAGGTATAGTTTAGGGCAAGCGGTTGCTGCTGCAGGAATTCTTTGCGCGAGGCTTTTTCAGGTTTGTAGTTGACCAGTTGGCTAACCACCAGGTTCCTGCGGTTTTTGGCCCTTTCCGGGTACAGCCTTGGGTTATAAGTCGTGGTTGCTTTTAGCATGCCTACCAGGGTGGCAGCCTGCACCGTATCCAGTTGAGCGGCGGAAACATTAAAGAAACGCCGGGCAGCCACCTCAATGCCGTATACATCACCCCCAAACGAAACCGTATTAAAGTACATTTCCAGGATTTCTTCCTTGGAGTAAATCTTCTCCAGCCTTGTGGCAATAATAGTTTCCCTGATTTTATTAATGGGTAGTGAAAAAAGCCAGAAACGCTTTCTCGGATACAGGTTTTTTGCGAGCTGCATGGTTAGGGTACTTCCTCCGCCCGAAGAGGCATCCTGTAGCAAAATAGTTTTAACCGCCACCCTAAGCAGGCTGCGGTAATCTATTCCTTCGTGCTGGTAAAAGCGTACATCTTCGGTAGCAACAAGGGCGTCGATGGTAACCGGGCTGATGTTTTCCAGGAGGGTTTCAGTACGGTTTTCCAGGTAATATTTCCCGAGAACCGCTTCATCGGCCGAATAAATAATTGAGGCTTCATGCTGATCAATGGCCTGTAATGCACGGAGGTCGGGTAAGGGGCCCAGTACCTGCTGGTGCACCAGCACAAAAAGAAACGTGGGGGCCAGGCATAAAACAGTACCTATAATAAATATGATTTTTTTTAGCTGTGATTTTGAGATTTTTCTTCTCATAGGTTTAGTTATAATTAAAAAATACTGGAAAACAGTATTTTATGGTGTAGCAAGATAAGCGTCGCCCAGTATTTAATTTAGATTTACCCGCGAATTTTATTATATTATAAGGTGTAACG
>CAZIWJ010000314.1:0-2767 GCA_964542855.1 uncultured Roseivirgaceae bacterium | reverse complement strand
ACAATTGAAATTGAAGCCCCTTACCCAAAAGATTTTACCGTGTTGATAAAACAACTGAACAAATTCAATTAGCATACGGTAATATATAGAAGTATTTAGTAGCATGATTTGCTTTTGAAATGGCAAGCTGCTACTTTTGTGATCTTTCTTAAAAAGACAAAAAAGAACGTAGATCAGTGGATACTCTAAGTTATAAAACACTTTCTGCCAAAAAGCACGAAGTAGAAAAGAAATGGTATGTAGTAGATGCTACCGACCAGATTGTAGGGCGGTTGTGCAGTAAAATTGCCATGATTATCCGTGGTAAGCACAAACCCAGTTTTACACCGAACGTAGACTGTGGTGATCATGTAATCGTAATCAACGCAGACAAGGTACGATTCACTGGCAGAAAAATGAATAATAAGGAATATGTACGCCACACTGGTTACCCGGGTGGACAACGCAGGGCAACGCCGCGCATTTTACTGGAAAACCATCCGGAGCGCGTAGTAGAAAATGCTGTTCGCGGCATGCTGCCAAAAAGCAAGCTGGGTCGGCTCATGTTTAAAAGCCTTCACGTATATGCAGGGGCTGAGCATCCTCACGAAGCCCAGAAGCCTGAGGTCCTTGAAATCAACTAATTGAAGTAAGTACGTTTACGAATGGATGTTATTAATAAAATAGGAAGAAGAAAAACAGCCGTGGCGCGTATTTACATGCAGCCCGGTAACGGTAAAATTACAGTTAATAAAAAAGAACTGAAAGACTACTTCCCCACGGAAGTACTTCAAACCGTTGTTCAGCAGCCACTCAATTTGGTTGAGGTTAGCGGCAGCTACGACATTAATGCTAATGTTGCTGGTGGAGGATACAACGGACAGGCTGAGGCTATTCGCCTGGCATTATCCCGTGCCCTTTGCGATGTTAACGAAGAACACCGTTCACCACTGAAAAAAGAAGGCTTCCTTACTCGTGATCCTCGTATGGTTGAGCGTAAGAAGTACGGTAGAAGAAAGGCTAGAAGAGCATTCCAGTTCAGTAAGCGATAAAAACGATTTTATGGAGAAGCTTGAATACAAAGACTTACTAGATGCAGGTGTTCATTTTGGACACCTAACCCGAAAGTGGGACCCACGAATTGCCCCATACGTGTTTATGGAGCGAAATGGTATCCACATCATTGACCTGAACAAGACACTGGCCGCCCTCGATGATGCTTCCGAAGCTATGAAGCGTGTTGTAAAATCCGGCCGTAAAGTCATGTTCGTAGCAACCAAAAAGCAGGCGCAGGAAATTGTATCCCAGGAAGCTGACCGGCTAAAGATGCCTTACGTGGTAGACCGATGGCAGGGAGGTATGCTTACCAACTTTACCACCATCCGCAAGTCGCTCAAGAAAATGGCGTCAATCGATAAGATGATGAAAGAGGAAGCTTACCTGAACATGGCCAAGCGCGAGCGGCTGATGCTGCAGCGCGAGCGTGCCAAGCTAGAAAAGGTGCTGGGCGGAATTTCAGACCTTACCCGCTTACCCGCTGCCCTTTTTATTGTTGACGTGAAGCGTGAGCACATTGCGGTAAACGAAGCGAAGAAGCTGAATATTCCTATTTTCGGAATGGTAGATACAAACTCCAATCCTAACGTAGTTGATTATCCTATTCCTGCCAATGATGATGCTTTCAAATCGATTTCACTTATTGTTAAGCAAATAGGTAACGCTATTGAAGATGCCCTGATGGAACGAAAGGCAGAGAAAGAAGATGCTAAAATGAAGGAAGAGGAAGAGGCCAAGAAAAAAGCCGATCAGGAAGAAAGCGTGGATAACTCTTGATGTATTCTGGCACAAGAAACTGAAATTGAACACGCAGGTGTTCAATTTTTTTTTACGTTAATATTTCATCATTAATTATTCAATATACACTGCACAGATATGGCTATCTCAGCAAAACAAGTAAATGAATTAAGACAGTTAACCGGCGCCGGAATGATGGACTGCAAGAAAGCCCTGACCGAAACCGACGGTGATATGGAAAAGGCAGTAGAAGTTCTTCGCAAAAAAGGACAGAAAGTAGCTGCCAAGCGTGCGGATAAAGAGGCAAAAGAAGGTTCTGTGTTTGCCAAAACCAGCGAAGACCGTAAAGTAGGAGTAATTCTGGCCATTAACTGTGAAACTGACTTCGTAGCCAAGAACGAGCAGTTCGAAGAACTTGGACAAGGTATCCTGGAAGTGGCTTTTAATAATATGCCCGATACTAAAGAAGAGTTATTAAAGGCCAGGATGAATGACCGCACAGTGGAAGAGCACCTGACCGATATGATCGGTAAAATTGGTGAGAAACTGGAAATTAAGGATTACATCAAAACCGAAGGTGAAATGGTTGTTGAATACCTGCACGCCGGTAACAAACTGGGTGTAATGGTTGAGCTGAAAAATCCGGGGGGCGAAGCCGTGGAAGCCGGCGAAGATGTTGCCATGCAGATTGCAGCCATGAAGCCCGTTGCTGTAAATAAAGACAGTGTAAGCCAGGATGTTATTGAGCGCGAACTGGAAATTGGCCGCGAACAGGCCCGTGCAGAAGGTAAACCCGATAATATTATTGAAAAAATTGCCCAGGGAAAACTGAATAAATTCTACAAGGAAAACACCCTACTGGAGCAGATCTTTGTGAAAGATAGCAGCATGACCGTTGCCAAGTACCTCGATAGCGTAAATAAGGGTATGACAGTAGTAGACTTTAAGCGCGTTTCAGTATTTGAATAAGATAGCCTGATTTAATAACTTTTAT
>CAZIWJ010000313.1:0-2800 GCA_964542855.1 uncultured Roseivirgaceae bacterium | reverse complement strand
AGCAGCGGGGTAACGTGTATTATAACGATTTCCAGGTGGCCAACAATTGCGATTCACTACCCTCATCAACACTGGCCGAAAAAGGAAAGCTGAATACCATTGCCGAATTTCACACCCTTTTTACGCCCGATGAAGCGGGCAAGCAGAAAATACAGCGGGTAAAAGCCAGCCTCAACGACCAGAAGCCGGTAGTAGTTGGCATGCTGGTGCTGGAGAATTTCCTGGACATGAAATCCGACGAAGACACCTGGTACCCTTCAATTGGGAACACCCACATTTTTGGTGGCCACGCCATGGTGGTGGTGGGTTACGATGAAGGCCGGCAGGCTTTTGAGGTAATGAACAGCTGGGGCGCAACCTGGGCCAATAAGGGGTTTGCCTGGATTCGTTACGAAGATTTTGCCGAATTTTGTAAGTACGCCTACCGCTTTTCCCTGAACCCGGAGGAAAATAACTTCCTGGAAGGAAATTTAGTGGTTAAACAGCCGGTAATGCAAACGGCCGAGCAGGAGGTTTTTTTTACTAATCTACCCTTTCGTTATGAATATGGAGCGTACAGACTCACGCAAGCTGATGATGTTTTACCGCTTCGTTTTCAAATTGAGGCCAGTGGATTTAGAAAAGGAAGTTATTTATACGTTGTAGGTCTCAATGATACCGGGGAACCGGTCATTTTCTGGCCGGGCGAAGTGGCCGCTAGTCCTGGCAGCCGTACGGCACACGAAAAAGCCCGGGTTTCTTCCTCTTACCTGCCGGCAGTGATGCCCGATCCGTATAATGTGTATACAATTTCGGCACCCAGGAAAGAGCACCTTTGCATTATCAACGCAACCGAACCACTTTATTACCTGCCCCAGACTCTTCGCAGTTTGCGGTTAAACCGGAAAAATTTCAGCCGCCGCCTGCAACAGGGGTTCGCTACCAGCAGCGCTTCAGCCGATGAAGTGGTGGTGGAAGAAGATCGCATTTCCTTTTTCAGTGAACTGGAATCAGGAAAAAGCATGGCACTGATTTTACTGGAACTCGATACCCGGTCGTTCATTTCCGATTCTTCCATTAAGGAATAAGATTGAATGAATACGATTATTTGGAAGGGTTCAACCCTCGTTGTTCAACACTTTGCATCTTCAGGCGTTGAATAATACTGATGATAAATTTACCAGTTAAACAACGCGATTTTAGCCAGGAATATCAGCTTTCCTTTTCCCGAAGTGGCGGATCAGGCGGACAAAATGTAAATAAAGTCAACACCAAAGTTACCCTGCACTTTCGCATTAATCAGTCTAACCTGTTAACTGACCACGAAAAAAAGACGATTCAGCAGAAGCTGGCCAATAACATTAACAACGAAGGTTACCTGGTAATTCAGGCAGATGGAAAACGTACCCAGCTTGGCAATAAAACGGAAGCGGAAAAGAAGCTGAAAAAAATGCTGGCCAAAGCCCTCTTTAAAAAAAAGAAGCGAAAAGAAACCCGCCCCCCCAAATCGGCCATCAGGAAAAGAATAGATAACAAAAAAAAGCACGGCGAGAAAAAGCAACTGCGCAAAAGGGTATGGTAGAAGAACAGGAAGCCGGGCCCTGCATGTTATTAACCCCCCCGTTTTACCCGGTAGCAAATAACTTCTTCTTCAGGGTTATTTTAATAATTTCATTAACCATCCTTACGCTTTTTCCGGCTACCGGAAACGGCCAGCAAAGCGATACCACTTCTTTCAGCCAGGAATCGTACCTGGCTGCTTACCCGCTAATTTTTTACTTTCCCGAAACCCGGCTGGGATTCGGGGCCGCCGGAATTTTTAACTTTTACACCGGTGAAGATGCAGCATTACGCCCTTCGCAACTGCAGGCTGGGGCCGCTTATACCCTAAACAGGCAACTATTACTATATACTTCCTATCAGCTCTTCCTGAACCAGAACCGGCTGGAAGCCTTCGGCGAAATCGGCTACTACGATTACTTTTATTTTTATTATGGCATTGGAAATAAAACCAGGAGTGAAAACGAGGAAACCTATTTCGTACGCTTTCCCCGTTTCCGGGGCACCGTATTAAAACAGGTACTCCCTTTTTTCCGGGCCGGGGTTTCTTACCAGTACGACAATTACAATATTACTGAAACCAAAGTGAACGGATTGCTGCAAAGCAACCAGAACAACGGTTTCCGCGGAGGGGTAATATCTACGGCCGGACTGGTTTTTCGGTACGATACGAGGAACAACGTAAACCTTCCCCTAGAAGGGGCTTATTATACATTCAACATCGAGCATAACGGGAAGTGGCTGGGCGGTGACTTTAATTATAACCGAATGGAACTGGATGCCATCCAGTACGTGCCATTGGCATACCAACAAACCCTGGCGCTCAATTTGTTTACCGGTAACCTGTGGGGCAGTCCTCCTTTCCAGGAACTGTTTTTCCTAGGTGGGCCGAGAAAAGGCCGGGGCATGATTGAAGGCAGGTTCCGGCAGAAAGCCGGCTTAATTTTACAGGCAGCCTACCGGTTCCCTCTGTTCTGGCGGTTCAGGGGAAATGTGTTCAGCAGCGTTGGCCGGGTATCGGAACAGTACCAGAACCTGTTTACAGGTAAGTACCAGTTAAATTACGGGGCCGGGATCCGGTTCCTGCTCAACGAAGAAGAAAGAATCATGATCCGGCTCGATGCCGGCCTTGGGTCAGCTTCCCCTCAGTTCTACCTAACCATAGGGGAAGCCTTCTAATGTTTATTTTTAGCCACCCCAAAAACCGGTAAGTACCGCTACAACGGTTGAACCAGCGGTTGATTTTACCTTTTCTGATTGT
>CAZIWJ010000312.1:0-2860 GCA_964542855.1 uncultured Roseivirgaceae bacterium | reverse complement strand
CTGCGTTAACCGATGAAAAAACCAAAGATGATCCTGATACCTACTACACCAGGGGACAAATTTATCAGGGAGTAGTGATCGATTCATCCGGCCAGTACAGTGATGTAGAAAAACCCCTTCAAAAAGCCGTAGATAGCTACCGAAAAGTGCAGAGTATGGTTAAGGAAAATGATCCCCAGTACGTGTTATCCGACCAGCAGCTACAGCAGCTTTGGGGGCTGTACGTGAATGCAGGAATTATTGCCTTCCAGGACAAAAATTTCGAAAAGTCCGTTAAGGAATTTGATATGGCCAAAGTAGTTAAGCCAAAAGATACTACGGCTTATTTATACGCTGGAATTTCAGCCCAGTCTGACCAGCAACTGGACGTAGCTCTGAAGAATTTCGAGCAACTGGTTAACTTGGATTATGTAGATAAAGACATCTATAATACTATTATCTTCATTTTACTGAATGAAAAGAAAGATAACGAAAAAGCCCTGGAATATATTCGTGAAGCCAAAGAGTTGTTTCCGGAAACATCCGATTTCCTGCGCCAGGAAATTGTTATTTTAATTAACACAAATAAAGCCAAGGATGCCCTGGATCGGCTCTCTGAAGCTATTGAAAAAGATCCCGACGATGAAGTACTTTATTACAACCGGGCATTTCTCTATGAACAGTTGTCTGGCGAAGCAAAGGAAGAGGATCAGGAACAGGCTCAGGAATACAACGATAAAGCTGTAGCTGATTACAAAAAAGCAATTGAAATTAAGCCTGATTATTTCGATGCGAACTTTAACCTTGCAGCTAATTATTATAACCGTGCGGCCGAGATCCTGCAACAGGCTCAGAACATGGACCTGAAAGAATACCAGAAACGAGGTAAAGAAGTTGAAGAAAAGTCAAAAGTTTATTTCAAAGATGCCTTGCCTTACCTGGAAAAGTCGGAAGAACTCCGGCCAGATGATACGGATGTGCTTAATACTCTGCAAACCGTTTACACACGCCTGGGTATGGACGACAAGGCGGAGGCTATTAGCCAGAAAATGAATAATTAAATTATTACCTGAACCATCCTTACTACTGCATTATTAATGGCGACAAATTATTTGTCGCCATTTTTTATTGCTCCCAGGCCAGTATTTGCCAGCGTAAACAAACCGGGGTGGGGATCGACAATTCATCGATTTGTTCTTCCAGCATCCCGTTGTAAGGATGAATGCGAAAGGTGTTGATGGTATTGGAGTCCTGGTTTCCTACGACCATGAAACGTCCGTCGGGGCTCATGGTAAAATGTCGGGGCGTTTCACCGTTAACCGATCGGTTCTGAATTCTTTTTAACTGCCCGTTACCCCTGTCTACCGAATAAACGGCAATGCTGTTATGCCCTCGGTTTGAGGCATAGAGATACCTGCCGTTTGGGTGAATAAAAATCTCGGAAGCTGCATTTTCTCCGGTATAGTTATCGGGAAGAGTGGTATAGCTGTTTTGTTTTGTTAACTCTGCAGTTTTGTTATCATAATAAAGTAAATTAACGGTAGCATCCAGTTCATTTATCACGTAAACCCAGCGTTCGTTTTGGTGAAATACCAGGTGCCTTGGGCCGGCTCCAGATTGTAGGGTTACGGAATCCATTAGCGATAGCGTGCCCCGTTCACGATTTAGTTCAAGTTGCCATATTTTGTTGCTGCCCTTGTCCGTAACCAGCACAAAGCGGTTATCTGGTGTGGTAACTGCAGCATGGGGGTGCGAACTGCTCTTTTCAGGAAGATCATTTGCGCCTGTTAACTGCAGGGTATCGGATAATTTCAGGGTTCCGTCGGTTTGGCGGGCGTACATGGATATCACACCTCCATAGTAATTGGTAACCAGGAGATACTCATCATTTCTATCAGTTTGCAGGAAACAGGGGGCTTTTCCCTCCGAAGATATTTGTTGTATACTTGTAAGAGCCCCGTCTGGTTCCACCCGGAAAACGTGAACCTTTCCGTTCGAGTTGGTCTTACCCGTTTCTTCTACCGCATACAAATGCCGGCCGTCCTGGGTTAAGGTGAGAAAAGAAGGGTTTACCACTTCGGCAACTTTCTCACCGAACCGTACCCCGTTATTCCAGGTACATTGATAAATACCTTCTCCCTGTCCGTCTACATGATCCAGGGCTTCAGTGTAAGTTCCCACGTAAAGTCGTTCAGCGTCGGGGCCGGATGTACAGGAGGTTATTAGTATTATCAGGAAAAAAAAGGAAAAAAGAATTTTCATGAGTTAAGAGTAGACGGAGAAAAGGTCTGAAATAAGTTTACAATCTTCTATAAATAGCAGCAAAGCCGTTTATATTGTAATTTTCAATCTAATTTAAAACAGTATAAAAGTTTTTGGAATATAAATATTAACTCTAGTATTACCCAATGATTATGAAATACTCCCTACCTGTACTATTTATTACTCTTACTCTTTTTAATACAGCCTGCCAGGATAATGAACCAGAACAACGCTCTTACGAAGAACAGCTGGCAATTGACGTAGGAATTATCGATGATTACCTGGCAGAACAAAATATCGATGCCACCGTCGATCCTTCGGGGTTGCGCTACGTAATTAATGAACCGGGCCAGGGTGCATCGGCAAGTATAAATGATAACATCACTGTAGGTTACGTAGGCAAGTTCCTTGAGAACGGCGAAGTATTCGACCAGAACGAATCCGTTGAATTTCCACTGGCCAGATTAATAGAAGCCTGGCAAATTGCTATTCCGCTGATCCAGGAAGGAGGGAGTATGACGGTTTATGCCCCTTCCGGCCTGTGCTACGGGGCAGCTACCCGATCCGGAATTCCGGCCAATTCTAACATGATTTTCGACCTGAACCTGATCCGGGTGGA
>CAZIWJ010000311.1:0-2918 GCA_964542855.1 uncultured Roseivirgaceae bacterium | reverse complement strand
GAATAATATAATTCAGAACGATTAAAAACTAGTGTTAAAACACTTCTAAAATATGGTTATCTCATTTTTATTGTTTCATTAATTATTAAGCGCGCTGAACGAAAACTATTTAAATTCATTCTTAAGATATATACCCCTACGTTTGAATTAATTAGAATTAAAAATAAGATAACCATGGCAATACGATTAGCTCATAACTGCGCCCACTGCGATCACCTGATGAGTGACGACATGTGCAAGAAGCACGGAGTAGAGGTAGACAGCAACTATACCTGCGATCAGTTCAGCATGAAAGCTGAGCTCAGTGATCACAGAGACTGTACTACTTGCATTCGCTTCGAAACTGACGACTGTGAAAACCCGACCAAAGCTGCCGCCGGCATGATGTGTTCTGCCTGGGCACCTAAAGACGTTGCTTAATTTTTAACCAGAGCACAAAAAAGGGAGGCCTGAAATTTCGGGTTTCCCTTTTTTATTTTCTTCAAATTAGTACGCGTGTGCGAGCACAACTTCTTCACTTCTTCCTCTTCACTTCCTTTCCCGCTGTGGCAAGTATTCAAAGGCTATTCCTTCCGGTTCCGGGGTAAGGTTGGCCCGGGTAATTCATATTACTTCTTCATGATTACTTCCTGCGTTAGGTTCACTACCCTCGCTTTTCCGCGCAGCGGGGCAAAAGCCACGTACACGTTATCGTAGTCATCGGTTTTCAGGTTTGAGTAGCGCTCCTCTCCCACTAACGCATTTAATAATCCCGGCACCGTATTGGAATGACCGCAGACCAAAATCGTTTTTCCGGCGTGTTGAGAAATAAATGTATCTATCTGCTCCACGAAGTTGGTACCCGAATTGTATTCCCGCACTTCTTTATTCAATTTCCTGGCCAGTGGCTTCACTGTTTCCCGGTTCCTGGTGTAGGGGGTGGAGTAAATCACCTCTACGCCTGTTTCACCAAGCAGGCTGGCTAGTTGCTCTGCCCGGGCCTTCCCCCTTGCCGTTAAAGGAGGGTTATCCGTGCCGTCGTTCGCTTTTTCAGCATGACGAACCAGGATCAGGGTGGTAACCGGGTGTTCAGGGCTATCCTGGCAGCTTGCAAACAGGAAGAATAGAATAAGTAGTCGGTAGCTCATTTTGACAAGTATAATGAAATTACCCCCAATTTTTTGAAGGTTTTGAGAAAGTTTTTCCTACTGTTTCCCGTAAAACGGAGTACCTGCAACTGGCACAAACTTTGAAGCAGCCGTAACAAAACACATAAATTAATCTTATGAAACTTTTATATTTTTTAGCATGCACATTAGTAGCGGGTTTGTTACTAACCGGTTGCGATGATAAAGAGGAAAATGCCGATGGTAATGCCACCCTACAGGTTCGCCTAACCGATGCCCCAGCCGATTATGAGCACGTTTACATTGATGTACTGGAAGTACGGATCAACTCGGAAACCGAAGAGGAAATGGAAGGCGAGGAAAGCTGGCAAACACTGGAAAACGTAGAACCCGGCATTTACGACCTGCTGGAACTGACCAATGGTAAAGACACATTACTGGGTGAAGAAATTCTTCCCCCCGGCTCTATCCGCCAGATTCGCCTCATTTTGGGCGATCAGAACTCACTGGTTCAAAACGGCGAGGAAATTATGCTTACTACGCCCAGTGCCCAGCAATCGGGTTTAAAACTGAACGTAAACCAGCAACTCGAAGGCGGGTTTACTTATACCCTGCTCCTCGACTTCGATGCGGCCCGTTCTATTGTGAAGCGAGGCAACTCCGGCAAATATAACCTGAAACCAGTGATCCGTGCCATGTTCGAAGCCTCTTCCGGAAGCATTGCCGGTGTGGTGCGTCCGCTTGAAGCAGACGCTTCAGTATTTGCCATTCAGGGAGAAGACAGCGTAGGAGCACTTCCTGATAGCCTGGGCAACTTCCTAATCCAGGGACTGGACGCAGGAACTTACGATGTTTACTTCGAGCCGGTTGAAGCTTACACCGACTCAACACTTACCAGTATTGAAGTAACCGACGGACAGGTTACCGAACTGGATACCATGAAACTGGTGCAGTAAATTAATTTTAAGGTGGAAAGATTAACCGAAAGGGTGCCGGCCGGCACCTCTTTTTGGGTTCAACCTCAAAACTCTTTCTCCCCAAACTCGCTTTTAATAAACTTCGATTTATTAATTAAGTCGTTCAGGGTATAGCTCACGTTCAGCATAATTATATCTACTTCGTTTGCATAAAGGGTGGTGGTAAAGAATTCGCCCTGGCGGGAAGTGGTAATGCTCTTCTCGGCCGTTTTCAGTAACCCCATGTCAATGTTGAGCCACTGCAAAGTAGTGGTTAACCTACCATCGAGGAAAGTTTTCCTCACCGTAAGGTTCGGACTGTAAAACCGGGAATCTTCACCCAGCGCAGTATTCTGGTCAGATATGTAGTTAAAGCTTCCCTGTACGCTGAGCGAGTTCGAGAAATTATAAGTAGCATTGGCATTAAAAGAATAAATCAGGCTCGCCGAGTTTACCGGTCGGTTATCGAAGGTTCCGTTGATGGTATACTGGTACAGGTTTCCCCCGGCGAACAGTTTTAATTTTTCAGAAGGCATCAGTTCCAGTCCGGCTTCCAGCCCGATTGCCTGCCCGCTACCCACGTTGGAATAAATGCGGTTAATAATGGAATCGTTAAACACATTATTAACCCGGTTCACCAGGTTATCGACATTTCTGAAGTAAGCGGTAGCATAAACAGAATTATCTTTAAAGTCTTTTACCAGGCCCAGCTCTACCAGGTCGATGAATTCGGGACGCAATTCAGGGTCGCCCTGTTCCAGGACTTCCGAATGTTCCCGCTCGGGGAACGGGTTCATTTTAAACGTGGTGGTATCCTGCAGGATGGTAAATGCATTTCCCACTCGCCTTCCTCCCT
>CAZIWJ010000310.1:0-2946 GCA_964542855.1 uncultured Roseivirgaceae bacterium | reverse complement strand
TTATTTCCGTTGGCGTCTTTGGCATAGATTTCATCTTTTCCCTGCTCGCTTACCGCTAAATCATTAAAGCTTTGTTCGCCTTGATATGTGGTATTGAACTCAAGCGTAAGGTCATTGTTTTTATAACGCAGCCTGCTCACACCAAAGAAAGGAGCTGCATGGCGTGATGCACTCGTTGTGCCATCATTTAACTCTTCTTCTCCAATTTGGTAGTTGAGATCTGTTAAAAACAAAAAACCTGCGGGCAGATTCACTTCTATTCCGGCTTGCACACCATACACGTTGGCAACCGCTGCATTTTGAATGGCTTGTACTTGGCTTAATTGTCCATCATAAATAATACTATCAAGTCCATTCAGTTGAAAGTCCCTGCGAACCAAGGCATTCTGAAGAATGGTGTAGTAGCCTGTCACATCTACTTTTACAACATCTCCAAAAACTTTAGATATTCCCAAATCGAAATTGTAGGCATATTCTGCCTGCAAATCAGGGTTTGGAACAACTACAGAGCCGGGCTCTGAATCAAACACTTTTCCGATATCATCTACATTAGGTGATCGAAAAGCAGTCCCCAAGTTAGCCCGAATGGCCCACTTTTTCGTTGGACGATACACTCCTCCAATACTGCCTGTGAGGGCACCATTGTTGACTTCAGCAGTGGTGAAAGGAAATGGGTAGAGATCTACGTTATTACTGAAATCGGCATCCAGTATAAACTGATTGTATCTCAGCCCCGCTTGCAGCGTAAGCTTATCGGAAACCCACTCGTCATTCACATAAGCGGCCACCGAGGCCCAGGTTGATTCAGGGTATCGGTCAGCGCCATTGCTTACAATTCCCGTGCTGATATCTGTCTCCGTGCCATTAGAGCTTACATCATTCAACACATACTCAAATCCATAGTAAAGCGTGTTTTTACTTCCCGTACTTTTGGTAAAATCCAAATTTGCGGAATAGGCTTCTACATTTTCCACCCTGGACCTTCTTCGGTTGCTATTTAAACTTCGGTCAATCCGACTTTCTTCAAAAGACTGTTGGGCCAAACGCAACGACATTTGGTCGTAAGCAGGATTATTGCCACTATGGGTAATATTTAAATTATTCATCATCCATTTTTGCGGACCATAATTCCATTTCGCATACCTTGCCGTACCGTCTCTTACCCGGTTATGCCGGTCGTATCTTCCATAGGGAGATGTTTCCGAATAGTGGAAGCCGTATTGGAAATCCCAGTTTTCGTTTGGCTTAAACCGCACTTTCTGCATCAGGTTTAGCTGTGAGTAAGCAGAGGGTATTTGTAGCAATTCATTATCCTGCTGAATAACTAAATCACTGTCGTTGGTTCTTTTAGCATGGAATGGTTTAATGTAATCATCAGGGCCATTACTTCCTTGTTTCAAATGGTCATAATCCCAATAACTCACGCTTGTAACCAAAGCCCATTTTTTCCAACCGACGTTCACATCAAAGTGCCCGGTTTTCTCATTATTGGCTGATGAGAATCGGGTAACAGCTTTCCCTGTAATAACAGGCTTTTCTGTTTGTGATAATTGGGGCGTAAGGGTTTGAAAGCTCATTACCCCGCCAATGGCGTCACTACCGTAAATAACCGAACCCGGTCCGAACAACACTTCAGTATTTTCAGTGGCAAACGGGTCGAGGTTAATTACATTTTGTAAGTTACCTCCCCTGAAAATGGCCGTATTCATTCGCACACCATCAACAGTATAAATAAGCCTGTTAGTTGCAAACCCTCTTATCATAGGGCTACCACCTCCTTGTTGACTTTTTTGAATAAAAACCTTGCCGGATATACCTAAAAGGTCGGCTGCCGTTTGTGGATTTAGCAAAGCAACTTCTTTGGAGGAAATGGATATGATTTTAGACGGTACATTGCCAGAAGATTGTCGCCAACGTGTAGCAGAGACCACTACTTCGTCAAGGTTGAAATCAGATTGCTCCATGCCAATCTTAAAATCAACAGACTGAACCTGGCTATAGCTTAAAACTTTCGTTTCATAGCCGAGAAAGCGGATCTGGATGCTTTCCGCTTCTTTAAAAGCCGAAATATCGGCTTGCCCTCTAGCATTTGTTATTGTTGATGCCTGGGGACTCTCGCTGATCAGCACCACGCCATTAATTGGCTTTTCGGTTTGCTGATCTGTAATGGTTACCGTTTGGGCATAGGAAATACCCGTCCACCCCACTAACAACCACAAAAAAATAAAATATTTCATTGTGAATTATTTTGAGTTAAATAAATAAGTTAAGTCCACCGTAATTGGCTACAGCAGACAAAAAATGATCTTGTATTTATTTAACTAAAGCAGGGAGGTGGTACGGGAGGTAAGATATAAATTGATGGAAGATCTTCAGTGTAGGCGAAATGCCTTATTCTTTGTTTAGTGATTAATACTGTTTGATTTTTTGGGCTTTCGTAAAACAACTTTTTGAAAAAATCAGCAAGCTGGCTTTTCTTCTCTTGTCGCTGTGGGTTATCTCCAAGAACGTTAGCGAGTAATCTATCCAGTTGCTTGTTGAGTTTGGTTTCTTCATGATCCCACCAGCACCAATAATAAATAGTGTCACCTTGAATTAACTTTTCTACAACATCATACATCTGACCTTTATACTCAAATTCTTTGGAATGTTCCCAATTGAGTTCAGTTTGGGCTTCGGTGTCAGTGAATTTGAATAAAACGAGTTCATTTTTGTCAAGCCCGGCAATCATTTTCCATTTTACCTCACGCTTAACTTGCTTTTTCTGGTATTGCAAAAAAGTAAAGGTACCAACAACTGGTGCTACTAAACAGAATAATAATAATATGCCTGTTGTTGGTACCTTTACTTTTTACGAGGTAAAATTAGGCACGAAGTTAATTAAATTACGCGAAAACAAGATTTGGCTATGCTGCAAAGCTTGTGCTTTGGGTTGCTTTACGTGGC
>CAZIWJ010000309.1:0-2951 GCA_964542855.1 uncultured Roseivirgaceae bacterium | reverse complement strand
TAAAAGGAACGTTTAACACGTTTTTTAATCAGTTGCCCATACCGGATCCCGACGATTGCTGCTAAAAAAAATTACCCTAAATCATCGTAATATCACAATAATACAATTATGCAAAACTCAACATCAATTAAAGAAAGCGTAAAAGAAAAGTACACCCGTTTGGCCGAACAGCAATCCGAAAGCAGCAGTTGCTGCGGTTCATCAAATTCGGCTGTGATTAACAATATTATGAACGATAGCTACGAATCGATAGCCGGTTACGAACCGGAAGCCGACTTAGGGCTGGGTTGTGGTTTGCCTACCCAGTTCGCTCACATTAAACCCGGCGACACTGTAGTTGACCTGGGTTCGGGAGCAGGTAACGATTGCTTCGTAGCCCGTCATGAAACCGGTTCGGAGGGGAAGGTAATCGGGGTAGACTTCTCTACAGCCATGGTTAACCGCGCCCGTACCAATGCCGAAAAAAGGGGTTTTAATAACGTGGAATTCCGCGAGGGCGACATTGAGGAATTACCACTAAACGAATCTGTGGCCGACGTTATCGTAAGCAACTGTGTATTGAACCTGGTACCGGAAAAAGAAAACGTATATAAGGAAGTGCACCGGGTACTGAAACCGGGCGGCCACTTCAGTATCTCCGATATTGTACTGCTGGGCGAACTTCCCGAATCGTTGCGAGAAGATGCGGAAATGCACGCCGGATGCGTAGCTGGGGCCGTGCAAAAACAAGAGTACCTGCAACATATTACTAATGCCGGGTTCAAAAACATTACGTTACAGAAGGAAAAAGCTATTAACCTGCCGGAAGAAGTACTGGCTAAACACCTGGATGAGAAACAGAGGAGCGAGTTCAATAACGGGAGCTTCGGAATTTACAGCATCACGGTTTACGGTGAGAAGTAGAAAATCAAATCGCGCCCGCACGCGCATTTGCGCGTGTGCGGGCAGGTAAACGGCTGGTCATACTGAATAGCATTGCCGGGGAACTCTATTGTAGATATATCGGTGGCAACGATTGCCGAAAGTGTGGCCATTTACCTGGTGATTCCTTTTTTACCGGGCCTATTAAGCCGGGTGGTGCCGGTTCGGCTAAAAGGGGAGGCGTGGTATAAAGATACTTTTATTCCTGCTATTTCTCCGCTAACGCTTATTGCCCTGCTGTTTACCATCGTAATGATGTTTTCTCTTGAAGGGGAACTGATCGTGGGTATTTCGCTGGATATGGTGCGAATAGCTATCCCGCTGCTGGTATATTTTACCCTGATGTTCATTATTGGCTTTTTCTTCAGCAAAGCCATAGAAGCACCGTACGATAAAAACGCACCCATTGCATTTACTGCGGCTGGGAACAACTCTGAACTGGCCATTGCAGTGGCTATCGCTGTGTTCGGACTGAATGCCGGCCAGGCCTTTGCCGGGGTAATTGGCCCGCTGCTGGAAGTGCCTGCGTTCATTCTATTGGTTCGGATATCGTTTTGGTTAAGAAAGAAGTATTACGGGAAAAAGAATAAAGAGGTAGCCGGAGCACTTGAGGGTTGATTTAAAATTACTGTTTTCCCCGTCAACTTATCAAAATCAGCTTATGGGTCTCTATCCTCTATCTGGATTAATGGGCTAGCCATAACAGCATATTATCTGCTATGCCCGTACCCTATCAGGAAAAGTTATTCGTTTGTTAATACCTGAAAAGGAGTAAAATTAGTACAGGTTTTACAGCAAATTGGCACCTGCGGCAAACTTATTACTGGTAATCCATTGCTCAACCCCGGCCTTTTCATTGGGCAGGGTTTCCAGAGCATTGCCCAGTTGCTTCACAACCTGTTCCAGTTTACGGTTTGCTGAAGGGTCGGGTAAATCGTAAAGCTGGTTGCAGAAATCGTTATACTGCTCCAGCCACTCGGCTAAGTCATTAAAACTAAAAAAATACAAAGCCCGGCAGAAGGGCTCGAACCGGTTTTCTCCCCGGCTCTCCGGGCGCAATTGCTCCAGGAAGCGGGTGCCCCCTTTGTTTCGGATAAAAACCGAAAAGGAGTAAAATTAATACAGGTTTTATAGCAAATTGGCACCTGCGGCAAACTTATTACTGGTAATCCATTGCTCAACCCCGGCCTTTTCATTGGGCAGGGTTTCCAGAGCATTGCCCAGTTGCTTCACAACCTGTTCCAGTTTACGGTTTGCTGAAGGGTCGGGTAAATCGTAAAGCTGGTTGCAGAAATCGTTATACTGCTCCAGCCACTCGGCTAAGTCATTAAAACTAAAAAAATACAAAGCCCGGCAGAAGGGCTCGAACCGGTTTTCTCCCCGGCTCTCCGGGCGCAATTGCTCCAGGAAGCGGGTGCCCCCTTTGTTTCGGATAAAAACCATGGCCTCCATCAGGTAATACAGGTTTACCTGCACCGAAGACCAGTGGCGGTGAGGATGTTCCTGTATGTCGTTATAAAGTTTAAACCACAAGTCTTTGGCGTTGATGTTATCCAACGTTATGTGCGGTTGTTCGGCCATGATCTTTGCCACTAAAGTTTGTCTGGTTTTTAACTATTCCAAGGTAATAATTCCTTTTTTAATTCTTGTTTCAGTTAACCACAATTTATATCTCCTGGCTTAAAAGACGAAGATCAGCGGGTTAATCACTTTTTAGTAGGTTTTGTGGTGATCCAGGCTATTCTTAAATACCTTTTACTGATTGCAGCTAATAGCTGTGAGAGCATTAGATTTATTCACAAACAAACTTGATCCAGTCTCATACTTTTTAACGAAAATTTAAAGCCTTAAGAAAACCTGGCAGGTTCTCTGTCATTATTACAAATGCGGAAGGAAGTATCTCTACGTAAACGAAATGTTCAGAAGTTGCTTCTTCTGGATACAGGAAGGGTTTACCGGTTGTCATTTGCAAAGCCTGCAATAAACTAATTTAGGTGGTGTACCGGGTAGTAAAACAGGTCTGTAGCAGT
>CAZIWJ010000308.1:0-2960 GCA_964542855.1 uncultured Roseivirgaceae bacterium | reverse complement strand
CGGTTACTTGCTGATTGGTTGTGCCATTCCCGATAATAATCTCCCGGTCGGCCAGCGTTTCCAGCTTGGCTGTCGTTACCGCCCCGTCGGCCAGCTTGCCTTCGATTATATTGGCATCGGCAATATCACTGGTTCGCACTTCGCCCACCCCGATTTTGGATGAGGTGATGGCATCGTCTGCAATTTTTCCGGTCGTTACGTTGGCATCGGCAATATCGGCTGTCTGAACCTGGCCATCCTGGATTTCGTCAGTGGTTACCGCTCCCGTGGCGATCTTGGCTGTGGTTACCGCATTGTTACTAATAGTTACCGCTCCGGTATTGTCAATTTCGGCATCGCCCTGCAGGGGAACCGATTCCAGCGTTACCCCGGTTCCTACCAGGATGTACCCTTGCTGGCTGGCATCAAGAGCCCTTTTAACGCCATTGTTATCGCCCACAAATATGTGGCCTTGCGGGATCCGGGTTACACTTTCTATTTCGTTATCGACGTAAGTTTTTACGGCCGATTCGGTGGGCAGGGCGGCCGGTGAATTACCCAGCAGGAGCGTATCGGTTGAGAATTCATTAACATTACTTACCAGGGTGATGCCATCGGTACTACTGAATGCCGCACCACCAGATACGTTAAGCGTGCCACCAACCTGCACATTTCCGCCTGCCGGATCAATAGTGGTAGTATTTATTTCCAGCAAAGAGCCCGATATAACCAGTCCACTATTAGCATTTACCCGGCTGTTGAAGTTACTGGTACCGTCGATAGCAACTTCACCCGATACGTTAAGCCGGTTACCCACGTCTAGCTGGTTCGTTACATCTAACGACCCATTCACGTTTGCATTCCCACTGAAAGTAGCGGTTGAATTTACCGTAAGGGCACCCCCGATGGTAGTAGCCCCGGAACCTACAGCAAATGCGCCACTGGCATTATTAATGGTCAGCGTGTTCCCATTGGTATTAATGGTTTTATTGCTCGTTAACCCTCCGCCCAGTTCTACTTGTTTGCCAACGATGGATAAACCATCGCCCACGGCACTATTATCGATTTCACCACCGGTAATGGCTCCGTCTGAAATGGTTACTGTTCCCCCCGGTAAAAGGGACACATCTCCACTTAAAATTTGGGGCTGGGCATCGTTATTCACGTTGCCAACGAGGATAAACCCTTCGTCCAGGGCATTATTACTGAAGTTACTGCGGCTCTCGAACGATACCTGTCCGGCGTCATTGGTCACAATCACCTGGTCGCGACCGGGTAGCAGCCAGTTTACATTCCCGTTATCTTCAACGTAAAGCAAAGAATTGATAGAAGACCCATTACTTATTTTGGTAATATCCACGCTGTTTTCGGCCAGTTTTTCGCTGGTAACCGAGCTGTCTTGCAGGTTAACAGTACCTACCGATTCATCGGCTAGTTTACTGGCTATAACTGCGCCATTAGCAATTTTGGGGGAAGTAACGGCATTACTGGCCAGCTTACTACGGGAAACGGCGCTGTCGGCCAGGTTAAGGGCTTGTACGGCTCCAACGGTTAGCTTATCGGTAGTGACGGCATCGTTAACCAGGTTGTTCGTATTTACAGCATCGTTCGATAGCTTATTGTTAGTAACGACGCTATCCTGTAATTTCAGGCTTGAAACGGAGTTATTGGCAAGGGTCCGGCTGGTTACTGATCCTTCCTGCAACATACTACCGGTTAGGCCGGCATCGGGAATAAAAATAAGTTCGTCCTGGATAGTAATTCCATCGCCTGCATCAAGTACCTGCCCTATATCATTAGCAGTTATCCACTGGTTACCGTCCCATTTCAGTACTTGCCCTATACCGGCGTTAAAGTTGCCGAACATACCAACCCAGCGCCCATTATACCAATAATAGAAGCGCCCCAGTTCAGCATCATAAACCAGCAGCCCGTTATCCTCCTCGTTTAAACGGGCTGTAAAGCTGTTGGCTGTACGTTGGGCTGTGGTAAGACTGGGAACCAGCAGTCCCTGGTCTGCGTCGGGAGCTACCAGCCGTAGAACAGCATTATCGTTCGGCTTATTATCCCCAATAGTTACGGTTCGCTGCGCGCGGGCACTTCCAACGGCTATGATAATACCAATAATAACCAGCAGGGGCCGGGTTTTACTGAAGAAATGTATAACGCTGTTAGTCATAACGATGCTCATTAGCGGGAATTTAATTTTCAGGGCCTTCCCGGTTGTTGAAGAATAAACCAGGGTTGGGTTCCCGATTTAATTTTTTTACTCGAATCGGGTGGTAAGCCTCAATGGTATCCCTTTCGGTAAGATTATTAATTTTTTTAAGTTCTTCCACGGTAAGTCCGCAGTACCGGGCCAGGGAGTACAGGGTAGCCCCCGGGCGGATGATCAGGGTTTGGTATTCCGGTTCGTACCTAAGCTGTTGTCCTTTCAGGCTAAATTCTACCCGGCGGTTCAACTGCTGGCTCACCTTAAAGTTCGAGGATACCAGCCGTTCTGCTTTTCCCCGGGCATCGATAACGATGCGGGAAGGGTCAATTCCTGCTTCCACCAGGTAATTGAAAACTTCCTGTCCTCTTTTCCTGCTGAGTTCCAGGTTATACCTGTTAGTGCCTACCGTATCGGTATAAGCGGTGATATCAATTTGCTTTACACTGTTCTTTTTGCAGAAAGCCACCAGGTCGTCCAGCACCGCCTGCCCTTCTTTTCTAAGCTGGAACTCATTAAAATTGAAGTATACATTTTCGTAGGGTACGGCATTAATTTTTTCGGTTGATACGGTAAGTTCACGGATTTCGTAACGGGCCGAGTTTTCGTTAGGGATGATAAGTTTGTAACCATCGGCATGATTTATACCTACGAACTGAAAGAACCCCTCCGGATTAGTTTTGGCAATTTTAAGTGGAACATTATCGGTGTCAGTCAGCGGTACGCTTACATTTTGAACCGGGGCATTCAGTTTATTATCGTAGAGTAT
>CAZIWJ010000307.1:0-3017 GCA_964542855.1 uncultured Roseivirgaceae bacterium | reverse complement strand
CGCTGGTTCGCAACATTCAAAGAAGAAAATATTTCCGGGCAGGAACTGGCAGGCATCAAAGGGTCTAGTAAAGAAGGCCGGGTTACCAAGAAAGATGTTTTAAACTACCTGGAAAACCGCAACCAGGCCCCGCAAACCACCCAACCTTCGGAACAACCGGAACAATCTGAAAATGGGTACTCTCCCGCTAAGCCCAGGGCTGAACCGTCGTCAGCAGCTTCTACCGTGCCGGTAAGCGGTAGCGACGAGATCGTTAAGATGGACCGGATGCGTAAAATGATTGCCAATCGGATGCTCGATTCGCAGAAAATTGCCGCACACGTTAGTTCTTTTGTAGAAGTAGATGTTACCAACATGGTTGCCTGGCGCAACAAGCATAAAAATGCATTTCAGCAAAGAGAAGGGGAGAAGTTTACTTTTACGCCGATTTTTGTACAGGCCGTAGCCCGGGCAATAAGGGAATACCCGATGATTAACGTATCGGTTGACGGCGATAATATTATCAAGCACAAAAACATTAACATCGGCATAGCTGTTGCCCTGCCCAATAATAACCTAATTGTGCCGGTTGTTAAAAATGCTGACCAGCTCAGCCTGGTAGGGTTAGCCAGGCAGGTGAACGGGCTCACGCAACGGGCTCGCAATAACCAGCTTACCACCGACGACCTGTCGGGAGGTACTTACACCATTTCAAATATCGGTACTTTCGGTAATATACTGGGAACCCCCATTATTATGCAGCCCCAGGTTGCTATTCTGGCCATCGGAAGCATTGAGAAGAAACCGGCAGTTATTGAAACGCCTGCCGGTGATGCTATTGCAATCCGCCATAAAATGTACCTGTCGCACTCGTACGATCACCGTACGGTAGATGGCTACCTTGGAGGTACGTTTGTGAAAAGGGTAGGAGACCTGCTAGAAAACTTTGACCTGGAACAGACGCTGTAAAACGGAAAACGGATAATAAAATAACGGTCACGCAATTGCACCGTGTGACCGTTATTCTCTACTGGTAAAAAACGGACAGGTAATGTTAATATCTTCCGGTCTAACCTTTCAAAACCTGCGTTTAACTCTTCAAACTCTGCGTTCAACCCTTAAAACCCCGCGTTCAATCCTTTAATCTTTACGTTCAACTTTTCCAACTTTTCCAACTTTGCGCTCGATCCTCAAAATTTACCCTGTACTTTATACTAATGAATGTAAAAGGCAGGCAATTTAATCAGACCGGTTTAGCACTACGGTGGGAATGTAAATCCCGGATTTATTTCAACGTGTCCATTCGTCCCTAATAAATCAGGTAGTTCCATTACCAGCTTACACTATCATTCAAAGCCAAACAATGTAATTTTTCTTCTGTTTTCTAGCATTCCCAGATTGGGAGGTCATGTGCCTGTTTTTTCATTCATCAACCCAGACGCTTTCCATCGGTGAATCCAGCTCCCTTCATTTAATTTTACCAGATAAACTCATATCGGTAATATCATTACCAACACTTCCAGTTCCAGCTACCCCGGGAATAAAAGAAGAACGAAATAGCCTGTAAAATTTACAGTTTGCAGGCGTAAATTACATAATCACTGAAGTAGGCAGATTTACGTATAGATTTAGCCTGCTTTATCCATTTTATCATATTGCACCCCCAATGGCTCTGAAAATCAGTTTTTTCTTACTTCTGCTTGTCGGCTTAGAAAATTAAAAATTCCTGCTGAATGATTTTCAGCCAAAAGCTAATCTTGTCATCGAATAGCTCATCAAGCCATGAAAACCTACATGCCAGAGGTTGCAGGTAAGCAAAAAGAGCAGCAATAGCATTCAGGTGTACCAATAAGCCTGCTTACAAACCAAAATAAATGTGGTAAAGTGTCTACTTAGCACAATGAAGTTTGGAATAGCTGTATGTACATTCTTTTAGCCGGGTACATTGCGGTGAGTTCCTTTCTGGAGTATGATTAACCTAATGCCGGAAAGATGAGTAAGCACTTTACATTATCTTATTTTAAACTGCCATTTATAGTAACTCTTCTTTTGTGGGGAGCAGTAACCCAGGCCCAGAATACGGTAGGAATTGGAACCGATCAGCCGAATACAAATGCCGTGCTTCACCTGGTTTCTCCCCAAGGAAACCAGGGGTTTATCATGCCCGGCGTTCGAACCGGTGAGCGCTTAAATATGGAATTAACCGAGGCTGACAATGGGCTGATGGTTTACGACGAAAGTTTACAAAGTTTCTTCTACTGGAACGGAACCAAATGGATTGAGGGCACCAAAATCAACGCTTCCGATGGCTTGTCGTACGATTTAAACCAAAACCAGGTAGAACTGGGTGGGGAACTTAGTGAAGACAAACAAATAGATGTAAACGGTCATACATTAACCTTTAGCGATAATGCGGGAGGAGGCAGTTTTTTTATTAATTTGTCTGCAGTTGTTCGTGCACTCCGGGTAGACAAATCAACCACCCTGAACGGAACCTTGCTTGTAGCTGACTCGGCCACGTTTTCTGCTTTCGTAGAGTTCCTTGGGAACGCTGCAATAAACGGAAACCTGGAAGTTGGAGGGACTACCGTATTAGGCAGCGATTTAGTGGTAAACGGGGTAGCTAACTTTTCTTCTTTATCCGTTTCCGGTAACAGTGATATCAACGGGTCGATATCGGTAGGCAACAGTTTGCTAGTGGCCGGACAGTCGGTTGTTCAGGATACCGCACGTTTTTCTTCGGGGGTAATTATTGATGGCGACGTTATTGCCCGTGGAGATGTGATCCTGGATTCTGGCGTGGTGCAATCATCAGAAATTGCAGCAGATGCAATCGATTCTACCAAAATTATAAATGGATCTGTTTCAACCGGAGACCTGGAAAATAGTAGTATAACCAACGATAAAGTTGCTAATAATGCCATTACATCATCCAAGATTGGGGCGGGAGAAGTGCAAACCAGTGATATTGCCGATGCCAGTGTAACCGAAGCAAAGCTGGCCGATGGGGCGGTAACCACAGCCAAGCTGGAAACGCT
>CAZIWJ010000306.1:0-3156 GCA_964542855.1 uncultured Roseivirgaceae bacterium | reverse complement strand
TTCCTACCCGCGGCGCGTAAACTTTAAGTTTCATAACGTTGAAATTAGCAAAGTCGATGGGCGAGCCTAATTCGAGCGTAGACCCGGCAAAGCTCTGGGCATTACCCGGGCGCACAATTTTTCCCACCGTTGCGCTGGTATTGATTCCACTACTGGCCGGGTTACTTTCTACTGTGGCTACAGCGCCTCCAAAAGTACCAGCGTTATAGGAAACCCCTTCTTCTTCAAAAGTAACAGGCAGTTCTATGCTTTCGGTAAGCTGAACGGTATCGGTAAACACGGTGGTTGCCGCACCGGCGCCGAAGGCTTCTACTTTCAGCACGTATTCCCCTATTTCGGCGTAGATGCGAGAAGCCGATTCACCGGGCTGAACAGATACGGCTGTATCTTCTTCGGTTTCATTAAACGATACTTCAAAACGGGAAGCATCGTCGGCAGCAGGGGTCACTGTAACGCTACGGTTGTTGATGTCTACGCTCACAGTCAGGTTTTGGGGCGGGGCGAAGATCACGGAAACTTCTTTAGATACCTCTACCGTTTGGGTAGAATCCAAACCGACACCAACAATGTTGGCGGTGAAAGTTCCTTCCTCGTAGGTATGGGTAACCGATTTACCGGGAAGCAGGCTTACCGGGTCGGATCCATCGCCGAAGGCAACCCGGAAATTGGCTACGTTATCGCCGCCGGGAGCGAAGGTTACTTCTCCGCTGTTGTCGTTCGATACATTAATGCTGGCATCTACGTTAGCAGGTGCCGGGGTATTTATTTCGGTAAGCCCTTCAATTTCTTCCTCGCAGCCTGTCCATACCAATGACAGGAAAAAGAGGAAAAGCAGGCTATAAACAGATGTTTTCATATCCCAGTTAATAGTTTGGATTTTGTGTAATGGTATTGCCTGACAGTTCAATTTCTATCAGGGGAATAGGGAACAGCTCGTGCTTGCCTGCTTCAAAACCGTTTATCTCTTCAGCGGCTCTCCCGGTACGAACCAGGTCGAAAAAGCGGTGGCCTTCTCCGGCCAGTTCAACCCGTCGCTCCTGGTAAATGGCTTCGGTTAGTTCGGCACCGCCAGCACTTACCGGGTCCAGTCCGGCGCGTTCGCGTACCTGGTTCAGGTACTGCAGGGCCCGGCCGTCGTCGATGCCTCCGCGGTTCAGCGCTTCGGCGGCCATGAGCAGCACGTCGGCGTAGCGGATAGAACGATAGTTTCTCGGGCTGGTGAGGTTCACATCGCCAGACTGGGCTTCTCCCTGACGGGGAATGTATTTATTATTATAGTAGCCGGTATGTTCAAAGCCCTGGGTATATTCAATACCTCCGCCCTGTTCCTCAATAAATTGCTCGATATCGAGAACGGTTGTGCGGAGCCGCTCATCGCCTTCTTCGTAGGCGTCGACCAGCTCCTGAACGGGAACATTGAAGCTGAACCCGCTGGCATAGATGGGGCCGGAATATCCTCTTACTCCGCTGAAACCAACCATGATGTTTCCTTCGCTACATTGCAGGCAGCCGAAACCCGCCCCCTGCTGAGTGGAGTACTGTACTTCAAATACCGACTCGATGCTATTTTCATTTTGGAGTGAGAACAAGTTACTGAAGCTGTCGAACAGGGCGTAAGCGTTCAGGTTGATGACCTGCTCCAGCGCAGTAGCTGCGGCCTGGAAGTCGTCCTGGTACAGGTGAGCTTTTCCCAGCAGGGCCAGTGCGGCACCGCGGGTAGCTCGCCCGGCCTGTTCCTGTTCAACTGGCAGGTTTTCTGCGGCAAAAGTAAGGTCAGCTTCAATCTGGTTGTACACCTGTTCTCTAGGAACCCGGGGGAAGTTGGTTTCCTGCCCGAAAGTAACTCTTTCGTCCAGAGGCATGGGTACATCACCGAAGAATTTTACCAGTTCGAAGTAATAGTATGCCCTCAGGAATGATGCTTCGGCCAGCACTTCATTTTTACCCGGGAAGTTGAGTTTATCCTGGAATTCAAAAATGTAGTTGGTTCGGTTAATGCCGCCGTACATCCATCGCCAGAGGCTTCTTAACTGTTCGTTTACCGGCGTGTGGATCATATCGTCTATTTCCTGCCAGCCGGGTACATCGTTTGCGTTTTCTCCGCCGCACAGGGTGTTATCGGAGGCAATTTCTGCGGTTAACACATTGATGTACGTATTCGCCGTGGCATCGTATGCTCCGACCAGGGCATCCTGGTAATCCTCTGGAGTATTAAAATAAGTTTCCGAATTAATTTGAAATTGTGGCTGCACATCAGTGTAGCCCTCGTTACAGCTCACCAGCACATACATGCTGAGTAGTAACGTATTGATGATTACTAATTTTTTCATGTCTTGATACAGGTTGAGTTTAAAATTCCAGGTTTATACCCCCGATAAATGTTCGGGCTACCGGGTAGAAGCCAAGGTCGATTCCGGCAAACAGCGGGTCGGCAGCAGCAGCAGCGTCACCCCGGCCCCGAACCTGTACGTTTGGATCGAACCCACTATAGTTGGTAAAGGTAAAGGCATTATTTACTGAGAAGTAAAACCTTACCCGTCCGGCACCAATTTTTTCAGTAACCTGGGTAGGTAGTGTGTAACCCAGTTGAATATTCTTTACCCGGGCGTATGAACCATCTTCCACGTAGAAATCGGAGAACAGGTCGTTATCGTTAGATGCGGTGGTAAAGATGGGGAAGTCGTCAGTACTTCCGGCACCAGTCCAGCGCTGAATGAACGTCCTTCTTCGGTTCACTAGTGGCAGGTTACGTTCGTAATTCCGGATAATTTCGTTGCCGATCTGGGCATCGACCAGGGTAGAGAAATCGAACCCTCTATAAGAGATGGAAATATTCAGTCCCATGATGAAATCAGGAATCGGATCGCCGATATTCACCCGGTCGTCGGTATTGATAACCCCGTCGTTATTTTTATCGATGTAGCGGAGGTCGCCAGGATTGGCATTGGGCTGAGCGCTGGTGGCCACTTCTTCCGCCGTTTGGAAAATGCCGTTGGTTTCCAGTCCGAGAAAATAGCCAATAGGAAACCCTTCTTCGAAGCGGGTAGGCTGCGGCTGACCGATACCAAATACACCGCCCTGAATGAAGCCGTTTCCATTATTTACTTCCAGCACCTCGTTGTTCACCGTTGAGAAGTTATAGGTAACCCCGAGTTG
>CAZIWJ010000305.1:0-3164 GCA_964542855.1 uncultured Roseivirgaceae bacterium | reverse complement strand
AGTGGTTTTTCAAGCGAAGAATTGCTGTCCATGAATTTAAAAGAACTGCTTGCCAACCAGGAACAGTTCGACTACATTAACTCCTGCATTACCAATGCCCGTAAAATAAAAGATTACTCTTTCAAACTAGCTACCAAAGACCACTCAATTAAATATTGCGTCATCAGCATGTCGCTTTTTTCCGGCATAGAAAGTACAGAAAACGATAACGTATACGTAGGGTTTATCCACGATACGACTGCCCTGGAGAAAATGAACCGGGAAATGCTGCTGAAAGAAAAACTTTCTATTTCAGGAAAACTAGCCCGCAACATTGCCCACGAAATACGTAACCCGTTAACGAACATTAACCTTGCTGCCGATTACCTGCTGGAAGATGATTCGGACTTTGAGAACTACCTTAAGGTAATTAAAAGAAATGCCGGTAAAATTTCTGAGCTGGTAAATGAATTATTATACAACACTAAAATAAACGAGCTAAAACTTGAGAAGTGCGACCTTTCAGTAACCATAGAAGATGCCCTGGATAGCATCAGCGACCGAGCCAATTTTGCCAGGCTAACCATTGAAAAAGACTTTCAGGAGCCCCTACCGGCGTTTATGTTGGATAGAAAAAAAATTCATATTGCCCTTAAAAATATTCTGCTAAACGCTGTAGAAGCCATGGATGAAAAGGGAAGTGCGCTGCACATCCGGGCAATACTACAAGATGGTGAACAGGTTAAAATATTCATTCAGGACAACGGAAAAGGAATTCATCCCGATGACCTGGATTTTCTGTTCGATCCTTTTTTTACCCGGAAAGAAAATGGGGTTGGGTTAGGGCTCATGAATGCCCGCCAGATTATTTCAGCCCATGGCGGTAAAATTCATGTAGAAAGTAAAGAAGGGGAGGGAAGTTGTTTTATTATTACACTCCCGCTGAAAAATTCCACCCAATAATTACATTATAATACAAGATCAGTAAAAAATATGGCAGAAGATGTAGACAATGATTTTGATATTGTAAATGAATATACTGTTAAAACCGATAAACCGAAAGATGCTTCCCAAATCTTAAACGAACAGATCGAGGAGAGCATAAAAGGTTTTTCCCGGGGTAATATCAGCACGTTCATTTCTTCGTTTACTGCTGGTTTGGAAATTGGATTCAGCGTTCTGCTAATGGGTACAATTTACACCCTCTTTGGCGAGCAGATGAGCAATTCACAGCTTACCATGATTCTGGCCATATGTTATCCGTTAGGATTTATTTTCGTTATTATTGGCCGCTCCGACCTGTTTACCGAACACACCGCACTGGCTATCCTCCCGGTACTGAACCGCTCAGCTAATTTGAAAGATTTATTCCGGCTGTGGGGGGTTATTTACGCCGGAAACATCGTGGGAGGCTATTTTTTCAGTATTATTCTGGATAAGGTTGGTGTTCCCGTAGGCTTTGTAAATGCCGAAGCTATAACTTATCTCGCCTTTAAGGTAATCGATCATTCCTGGAACACAATGCTACTTAGTGCCATGTTTGCCGGCTGGATGATGGGCCTTCTGGGCTGGCTGATTACCTCTTCTCAGGAAACTATTAGTAGAATAATAATGATTATTCTTGTTACGACTATCATTGGCGTAACTGGTTTGCATCACTGTATAGTAGGCTCAATAGAGGTGTTCTCCGGCTTTGTAATTAGCGATCAGATTACTTTTACCGACTACCTGCAATTTCAATTATGGGCCACACTTGGAAATGCTGCCGGAGGAACTATTTTTGTGGCTATTTTAAAGTTTAGCTATATCCGGGCGAAAAATTAGATTTATTTTTTTGCTTAACGTCATGCTCGCGTTCTTTTATATCGTTGATAATCCTTTTCATTTGCCTCTGGAAGAGTATATTTCCTTTCAAATCCATTCACAACCGTCGCCTTGTCGATAGCGTTTAGCAGCCGGCTGTTGTCTTCAATGCATTGTTCAGTGACTGATTCATCTCCTTTATGTTTTTTTACACTTTGTTGGTGAAGCGGGGTAAAAGTTGCGCGATTATCGATCTTTTCATTCAGTAGTTGTTCCATCCGTTCTTCAGGCAGATGGCGATCCCGGATAACCCGGGCTACTTTATTTTTCAGCGTGAAATCGTTTAATAAATAAAAAGCTGAAGCGTAAGTGAACCGGGTTTGCGGAGCAATTGAAAAAAGTTCTTTTAATGTATTCATACAAAAAAGCTTTTAGCTGCATATTTAATGCGGTAAAGGGCATTCCAAAAATTGAATTAAGTCTGGATTTTGTTAAGATCGCACCATGCAATCATCCTCTTACTTGTTTTCTATTGCTATTGCCCTGGTAATGCTGGTTATTGGACTCAGTATTCGGTTTCAGGACTTTAAACGGGTATATACTCAGCCGAAAGCCCTTATTAGTGGACTAGTGCTTCAAATGCTGGTTTTACCAGCAGTAGCTTTTATTATTGCCTTAATATGGCCCCTCAAACCAGTACACCAAATGGGGCTTGTTCTCATTGCTGCCTGCCCGGGCGGAACCACCTCTAACTTGCTATCTTATTTGTTAAAGGGGCGGGTTGCCCTATCGGTATCGCTTACGTCTTTTAACAGCTTTTTAATTTTATTCACGATTCCTGCTATACTTAACCTGGCTGGATCATTTTTTAAAGTTTCCAGCAGTGAAGTGTCTTTATCGCTTTGGGAAACCCTGCGTACGCTGTTTCTAACTGTAATCATACCGGTTTCCATTGGCATACTCATTAACCAGTATTTCAGAAAACTGGCCGATAAACTTCAGCAGATCATCAGAATTTTACTGGTAGCGGGGCTGGTTACTGGCCTGGCGTACTTCGTTTTTCAATCAGCTAACGGTAACAACTGGTTCTCGTCTTTTCAATGGTTGATATTCTGGCCTGCCTTAGCACTAAATATCAGTACAATTTTCATTGGCTGGATAACGGGTAGATTTATCGGGATTTCTAAAACGGGAAGTTATACAATAGCCATAGAAATGGGCTTGCAGAACAGTGCCCTGGCTATTTTCATAGCTGGCGAACTCATTGGTAATTCCTCTATGACCCTGGTGGCTACCCTATACGGTGGTTTCAGCTTTGTTAGCACCGCCATTTTCATTCTGATCATAAAAAAGTTGGCCGATGTTCCGGGTACCGCCCTACC
>CAZIWJ010000304.1:0-3177 GCA_964542855.1 uncultured Roseivirgaceae bacterium | reverse complement strand
ATCATTAATTGTAAACATAGCCGTGGAATGCTTAATAAACTTTTCCTGTTCCCCGGTAGTAGTGGGCAGTTGCATCAGTTTATTCATGGTTACCGGGCTCAGCCTTGCTTTTACCCGGTAATCAGGGTTGGGAGGGAAGTACTTGAGGCTATCGAAGGCAATTTCCCCCTTCTTGAAGGGCGAAGCTGAATTACTAGCCATAAACGACTGCTTACTTTCCCGGTCTTCCATTATTTCCCGGACGTAGTCTTCTGCTGTTCCTCCCCCCGTAAAGGAGTACACCATGATAATAACAATAACCAGCGACAGGATCAGGGGAAATGCCTTTCTCATAATTTATACTTTATAAAATTCCTTCATCGGCGAAGCTAAAGTAATGCTGATCGGTGTAAATAACATGATCGAGTACAGGTAAATCGAGCATGTTACCTGCTTGTTTTAGCTTTTGTGTTAATTGTATATCGGCAGTACTGGGCTTCAAGTTTCCGGAAGGGTGGTTATGTACTAAAATTATAGCACTGGCCGGGAGTTGCAGTGCTGCTTTAAAAATGAGTTTAGGATCGGCTACTGTTCCCGACACTCCTCCCTGGCTAACCGGGTATTTCTTCATAACCAGGTTGGCCCGGTTTAGCATCACAATCCAGAATTCTTCCCTCACTTCGTCTTGCAGGTGCGGGCGCATTAGCCGGTAGATGTCTTCGGAGCAGGTAATTTTCTCCCGTTTAACCGGATCGCGTTCTTTTCGTCTTCTGCCCAGTTCCAGTGCACTAATGATATTAATGGCTTTTGCTTCACCTATGCCTTTAAAGTCCATGAGTTCTTCCACACTCATTCTGGCCAGGCGTTGCAGATCGTAATCGGCGGCCTTGAGCAACTGGCGAGCTAAATCGACCGCACTTAGCGAGCGGGTGCCCGATCCTAACAAAATGCCTATGAGTTCGGCGTCAGAAAGGGCAGTTTTACCCCGTTGAATTAATTTTTCCCGGGGGCGTTCCTCTTCGTGCCAGCTTAGAATGCCGGTTTCGCGTAAAATAGTAGGTTTCATGTGTTTGAGATTGATTAGATCACAAACAAAAAAAGCTTCCTGATTTATACAAGAAGCTTCGTAGGTATATTTTTACCCCGTTGTATTTTACAGGCTGTTCACATGACGGGCCAGTGAGGACTTTTTGTTTGAAGCCGTGTTTTTATGGATGATGTTCTTCTTGGCAAGCTTATCGATCATTGCGGTAACTTCATAAAAAAGCTTTTCTGCCTCGCCCTTGTCTTTCATGTCGCGCAGGCGCTTGATGTAAGTACGCGTAGTTTTTAACTGGTACTTGTTTCGCTCTTTCCTGGTGTTCGCCTGACGAATACGCTTGAGTGCTGACTTATGATTTGCCATTGATAATATTATTCTTCTATTAAACCCTTCTCTGAAATTGAGTTGCGAATATAATTTTTTTCCGGGAATAAAAAAAATAATACCTTATCAAGGCTGAGGTTCCGGTATTTTTATAGACTGGTAAATCACTTCACCGATTTTGGTGCGGGTATTCAGTTCCAGTAATCCGCGGTTGTTCCGGGTCGGATTTACCCGGTTGCTAAGAAAGACGTAAAGCAGGTTGTAAACCGGGTCCATCCACACGTAAGTTCCGGTAAAACCAGAATGGCCAAAACTTTGCGGACTTGCGGAAGCCGGTGCGTTATCGTTGGGCTGGCGTACGAGGTTGGGTTTATCGAAGCCCAGCCCGCGGCGGTTTTCGTCTTCCGGAAACTGGTACCGGGTAAACTCGGCCATGGTTGTTTTACTGATGTATTCTTTTCCTCCGTAACAGCCTGCGTTCAGGTACATCTGCATTAGTTTTGCCAGGTCATTAGCATTGGAAAACAGGCCGGCATTAGCTGAAACACCTCCCATCATAATGGCTCCCTCATCGTGAACCCTGCCGTGGATTAGCTGCTGCCGGAAGGGTAAATCGTATTCTGTGGGCACAATCTGCGATTTAGGAAAATGTTCCAGTGGAGTATATTTCAGGGTGGTTGCCCCCAGCGGGCTGTACAGGTTTTCGTACAGGTATTCAGGAAGTGTTTGCCCACTCAGGTTTTTTACTATTTCCGGGTACAGGTAAAAAGATAACCCGGAATAACGGTATTTCACTTCATCACTCAGGGGCGACTTTTTAATGGCCCGGTAAATTTTCTTTTTGTAATTCCGGTGAAGGTACAGGTTATTAGCAACCTTGGTAGGAAAACGGGCCGAAGAGTCGCGCTTCAAGGTAAACCATTTAAAGCTGCCGTTATTCCGTAAGGTATTCTTCCAGTAGGGAATCCACGGGTATAACCCGGCCTGGTGGGCAAGCATATTCCTGAACGTTAACGGCCCTTTGTCAGAGCCTTTAAAATAAGGAAAGTAAGTAGCCAGGGTAGTATCGACAGAAAACTTTCCCACGTCATGCAACTGCATCAGCGCCGGAAGAGCCGAGCTAATTTTGGTAACCGATGCAATATCGTACAAGTCGGTAAGGGCAACCCGGGTGCTATCGCCAAACTGCCGACGGCCGTACGCCCGGTGAAATACCACGCTGGTATCTTTTGCTACCAGCACCTGGCATCCCGGCATGGCCTGGGCATCGAGTGCCTCCTGTACCAGTGAATCAATACCATGAGCCATTTTTTCTCCGTTCAATTCTGCGGCTTCAGGAAGGGTATAATTCAGGCGGATGGGTAAGTCGGTGGTAATGCCAGTGCCCAGCGGATAGTTTTCAGAAGCGGTAACCGGCAGTTTTCCGTTCGCCTGTGTGCCCCCGAAAATGAGCGATGCCACAGCTTCCTGGCTTTCCCGGGTGTCCTGGTAGGAAACGATCAACCCGTCTGAATTACTCACTGGTAGCTTATTTAAGGTGTACGGGTTTTTGAATAAACCAATCACCGACTGGTGATCCTGCTGAACAGAATTAATAAAGTTGAGTACTGTTTCGCTGTAGTTCACCTGGTTTCGGGGGTAGCGGCTGTTATCGTGAAGGCCAAGAATAACCTGGTTGTATCCCGATAATTCCTGAATAAGTTGGGTGGCAGCTTCGTTACCGGCATCGGCAGCAAGTTGATAGCCGCTTACCTCGGTATACTGCTTCAGCCTTTTAATAAAAGGAGTATTAGCCGAATTTTTTCCAATACTTACGGCTGCTATTTTCAGCG
>CAZIWJ010000303.1:0-3209 GCA_964542855.1 uncultured Roseivirgaceae bacterium | reverse complement strand
TGGCGATATCGATGATAACCTGAACCTTCTGGTTGCTGAAAACAAACAATACGATACAGTTCTGCTCGATAATGTGCTGGAACACGTTCTTCAGCCTTTTGAATTAGCCCGGCAACTGCTTCAACTGGTTTCTGATTATGGATTCCTGGTGGTTGAAGTTCCTAATGATTTTTCGGTCTTGCAGGAGTATTTACTAAAGAATGAGAAAATAGACCAGGAGTTCTGGGTAGCTCCTCCTGATCATTTGTCATACTTTAACCGGGAAGGGTTAGTGCGTATGATGAATGAGGCCGGATGGAAAGAGCTATTTGTTTTTTGTGATTACCCGATCGATATTCACTTGCTGAACCCGGAGACTAACTATAAGGCCGATCCCTCTAAGGGAAGAAATGTACACCTTGCGCGGGTGGAACTGGATAACCTGCTCGATTGCATTAGCCTGGATAAAACGATCGACCTGTACGAACAGCTTGCCAGCCTGGGACTTGGCAGAAACCTTATTGCATTTTTTGGTAAATCATGATTTATATAAATAACAACCTTGTAGGAGACCAGTCTCCGGTATACATCATTGCTGAACTTTCGGCTAATCATGGCGGAAAATACGACGTGGCTGCCAGAACTATTGAAGCCATGCAACGGGCTGGGGCCAGTGCAGTGAAGTTTCAAACGTTCACTCCCGATAGCATGACCCTCGACCTTGAATCGCCCCTGTTTCAAACCCGAAAGGATACGATCTGGGCCGGAAGAAAGCTGTACAACCTGTACCGTGAAGCCATGTTGCCTCTGGAATGGCAACCCAATCTGATGCGGGTCGCTACCGATCTCGGAATGGATTGCTTTTCTTCTCCCTTCGACAAAGCAGGTGTAGACTTTCTGGAAACCATGAATGTACCGGCTTATAAAATTGCATCGCTGGAAATAACGGACATACCGCTTATTCGCCACGCAGCTTCTAAAGGTAAACCGGTTATTATTTCTACAGGCGCTGCATACCTCGCCGACATTGAACGGGCAGTGAATGCCTGCCGCGAGGAAGGAAACAACCAGTTGATCCTGTTAAAGTGTACTTCTGCTTATCCTACTCCGCCCGAAGAAACTTTCCTTGGTAATATTCCTACGCTTAAAACCACTTTTGGAACGGAAGTGGGCCTGTCGGATCACACAACCGGCCTTACTGCCCCGGTAGTAGCCACCGCACTTGGTGCAAGGGTAATTGAAAAACATTTTATTCTCGATAAATCGGTAGGTGGGCCCGACGCTTCTTTTTCGCTCGAACCTCACGATTTTCGGGATATGGTTCGGGCAGTTAGAGAGGCTGAAAAAATGGTTGGAGAAAACAGGTACACGGTGAGCGATAAATCACTTAAGGCCCGCAGTTCGCTTCGTTCCCTGTTTGTAATTAAAGATATGAAACTGGGAGAAGAATTCAGCCACGACAACGTCCGTGCCCTTCGTCCGGGTGCAGGTATGTTACCTGTCCATCTTCCCGAAGTATTAGGTAAACAGGCTACCAGGTATATTAAGAAAGGCACCCCACTGTACTGGAATATGGTTGCTGCTAATGAGTAACATCGCCCGGCAAACGTTTAAATCTACCGTTTACATTTACATCGGGGTGGTGATTGGTTTTATTAATACTGCTATCCTGTTTCCCGTTTACCTTACTCCCGATGAAATTGGTACGCTCGGTCTGCTGGTCGCTTACAGCACATTATTTGCTAATGGCGCTCTACTGGGTTTTGGTAACGCCGCTATTCGTTATTTTCCTTTTTTTCGTAACCCACAAAGAAACCACAACGGTTTTCTTACCCTGCTTACCCTGGTTATGCTACTGGGCTTTATCCTGGTTAGCGGCATCATTCTGTTTTTTCAGGATTGGTTCGTTCGAATGCAGGATAAAGATTCAGCGATCTTTGCCGAACTCATTTACCTCGTACTTCCGCTAACCCTGGCCCAGTTGCTGTTCCTGGGTTACGATACCTTTAACCGCGTGCTGTTCAACGCTTCAACCGGTGCTTTACTGCGTGAATTTATACTGCGTTTATTCATTCTCGCCTTCCTGGTGCTCTTCATTTTTAACCTGGTTAACTTTACCTGGTACAGTCACCTGTTTACCCTGGCCTACTTCCTGGTTACAGGACTGTTAATTCTTTTTTTGATCAGGAAGAAGAATTTTTCCTTTAACCGGCCCAAACTGGATATCCTCTCTCGAGAACAAACAAATGAAATGATTAGCCTGAGCCTGCTGGGTTTTTTCAATGGCATGGCCAGCTTTATCGTAGTGCGGATCGATACGCTGATGATTAATGAATTTTACGGTACCGCCGAAACGGGTATTTACCTTACCCTGATGAATTTTGGTACCCTGGTTATTATGCCAACCCGGGCTTTAAGGGGCATTGCCCCAACGTATATCGGTGAAGCTATTCAAAAGGAAAACTGGCAGGAAATACAGGCTATTTACCGCAACACTTCGCTGGAACAGCTCGCCCTGGGTTCTCTGCTGTTGCTCGGACTCTGGACCAATAACCATAACGTGCTGGCTTTCCTTCCCGATGAGTACCATACCGGTTATTATGTTATTTTATTCATCGGCAGTATGAACCTGGTGAAGATGGCGTTCGGGTTGGCCGATGCCATTATCGGGGCGTCTTCCAGGTTCAAAACCAATACCTGGCTTATGCTGTTGCTGGTTAGCCTTACGTTGGGTTTAAATTTTATGTTTATTCCCCAATATAACATTAACGGGGCTGCCTTCGCCTCCATGCTGGCTGTTCTCCTGGTTGCTCTTACCCGTTACATCCTGGTTTTAAGGTACTTTTCCGTTTCGCCATTTACTTACCGGCACTTGCTGGTTTTAGGCATTGCCGCACTGGTTTGGCTATTACAGGGTTTAATCCCCAAGTTTTCTTCATTCTACTTCGATACCTTTATACGGGGATTATTCGTACTAATTACATATCTGGTACTTATTTTTGTCGGTAATATTTTCCCGGCCTGGAATAACCGGGCTAACCGGTACCTTGGACGTAAAAGCTGAATTTTTCACTCACCGAACATGTTTTATGAAATTCCAAAGCATCAACCCTTATACCAACGAAATCATTGAGTCATTTCCCGCACTTTCCGAACAGGAAATAGGGCAGAAGCTGGAAAGCAGCCGGGAGGCTTTTTACCCGTGGAGTAAAACCAGCTTCCGGTACCGG
>CAZIWJ010000302.1:0-3216 GCA_964542855.1 uncultured Roseivirgaceae bacterium | reverse complement strand
TGGCCGTAAAGTTACTCTTATTTATTGCCAGGTTGGAAAACTTAACCTGCAGGTTCAGCAGTTCACGATTAACCCGCTCCTTAACCAGGGCATTAAAATCGTCTTCATAGCTCATCAGTTCGCTGTGCAGCTTGTTAACTTTACGATGTTTCTCAATTTTATCGTACAGCGAACCGGCCTTCTTAAACTGGTAAATCAGAACAGTACTGCTTCTCCGCCAGTCTTTTTCTTCAAGCTGATCAATTAAACTTTTTACCAGTTTTTTGTAATTTCTTACATAAACGACAGACCGCTTTTCATCGTCATTATTAAATATTTGAGCCTGTACCCGGAGAGGTGAAAAAGCTAACCAGCAGCAAACAAGTATGAGATAAATGCTTTTCATGGGTTGTTGCAGAAATTACAATGCCGCATAAATGTAGTTACTTTCGCAATAAATATTACATATAATAAATATACTAATTAAGGATTTTGTTTCCAGTACCTGCTATTGAGGGGGATTCTCGGCTAAATCTTTATTTTTGCACTTCTGAAATAAACTTAAGCCGGCTTTATGCACACACGCCGTGTTTTCCGGCCTGCAAACATGAATGAGTGAAAGGAATTAGCATAACATGAAAGTATCGTATAACTGGTTACAGCAATATATTTTTCTGAATGAAGAGGTTGAAAAGGTTGCCGAATGGTTAACCCAAACCGGTTTGGAAGTGGAAGGTGTTGAAGAATTTTCCCCGGTTAAAGGAGGATTGGAAGGCCTGGTAATTGGTGAAGTACTGGAGGCAGGACAACATCCGAACGCCGACCGGCTGAAAACCACAACGGTAGATGTAGGCCGGGGCGAACCGTTACCCATTGTGTGCGGAGCACCTAATGTAGCTGCCGGCCAGAAAGTAGTTGTGGCTACACCGGGCACTACCCTGTACCCGAGCAATGGTGAGCCGTTCAAAATAAAAAAATCGAAAATACGGGGAGAAATATCTCAGGGAATGATTTGTGCTGAAGATGAAATTGGCCTGGGCGAAAATCACGACGGGATCATGGTACTCGATACCCCGCTTAAGCCCGGAACCCCGGCTACAGCCTACTTCAATGTGGAGCAGGACCATGTAATTGAAATCGGCCTCACCCCCAACCGGGCCGATGCTGCCTCACATATTGGCGTGGCCCGCGACCTGAAGGCTTTGCTGCAGCGTAAACTTTGTATCCCTGACACCGACAGTTTTCGCGCCGATAGTACCAGCATGGATATCAGCGTGCAGGTAGAAAATAGCGAAGCCTGCCCGCGTTACAGCGGAGTTTCAATTAGTAACATTAAGGTAGGGCCATCGCCCGAATGGCTGCAGAATCGTTTGCGGGCTATCGGGCTGAGCCCGATCAATAACATTGTAGATATTACCAATTTCGTGCTTCACGAAACCGGGCAGCCTCTTCACGCTTTCGATGCCGATAAAATTACCGGTAACCGGGTAATAGTGAAAACTTTACCCGAAGGTTCCGTATTTACTACGCTCGACGAAAAAGAACGTAAGCTAACCGGCAATGACCTGATGATTTGTAATGCGGAAGAAGGAATGTGTATTGCCGGGGTATTTGGTGGTATCAGGTCGGGGGTTACCGAACAAACAACCCGTATTTTTATAGAAAGTGCTTACTTCGCCCCCGATTACATTAGAAAAACTTCTCAGCACCATTTACTGAAAACCGACGCGGCCTACCGGTACGAACGAGGTACCGATCCTAACGGAACCCTCTTTGCTCTGAAAAGAGCCGCTTTGTTAATTAAAGAACTGGCAGGCGGGGAAATTGCTTCAGAAATAGTTGATGTATATCCCAAACCGATTCAGGATTTTCGAGTGCCAGTGAAATACAGCCACGTGCACCGTCTGATTGGAAAAACACTGGAAAAAGCAACTATTCATCATATCCTGAACGATCTCGATATTCAGCGGGAAGAAGAAACCAGCGATGGGTTTACGGCCGTTGTGCCCCCCTACCGGGTTGATGTTACCCGGGAAGCCGATATCATTGAGGAGATCCTACGGATTTACGGCTACGACAACGTGGAAATCCGGGAGCACATGCATACCAATTTTGTTGCCAGCTTTCCGGAAATTACACCGGGCAAGGCCCGGTCGCAGGTTAGCCTCATGCTTATGGGTCAGAGCTACCTGGAAATGATGAATAACTCCCTTACCCGGGCCGATCGCGGGGAGCTGATTGGCCGGGAGGCATACACAGTTCCTATGGTAAACCCGCTGAGTGAGGACCAGGCTGTTATGCGACAGGAAATGGTTTTTTCTGGCCTGGAATCGGTGGCTTACAATGTAAACCGAAGGCAGAAAGATCTGAAACTGTTCGAGTTTGGTAAAACTTATGAAACAGCCGAAAAAGGATATAAGGAGAACAGTATGCTCGCCTTGTTTATTAGTGGCAGCGACCAGGAAGAAAGCTGGATCAGGAAAAGCGATCCCGTTCATTTTCATTCCCTGCTGAATGCAGTAGAGCAAATCAATACAGTTTTTCACTTACAGGCTGAAAAACAAATAGTTAGCGCTGATAAACTCTGGGATTACGGATTACAATTTATTGCAAACAACGTAGTGTTTGCAGAAGTTGGAAAAGTGCGTTCAGGACTTTGCGAGGCTTTTGAAATCGACCAGCCGGTATTTTACGCCCGCCTCTACTGGGACGCATACCTGGCACTTGCTGCCGATACGGACAAAAGAAACGACAGGAAAAAAATAAGCCCGGTATCGAAGTATCCGGAAGTACGCAGGGACTTATCGCTGGTGGTGCATAAAAATTATTCCTTCAGAGATATCGAAGCAGTAATTGCCAGCCAGAAGCTGTCGATTATTCGTCAGGCTAATGTTTTCGACGTTTACGAAGGCAAAAATATTGCCGAAGGCCATAAAGCTTACGCAATTAGTTTTATATTAAGAGATGATAATAAAACCCTGACTGACAAGGCAATAGATAAAATAATGCAAAAGCTGATTACTGCCTTTGAAAAGGAACTAAACGCATCAATCAGGAAGTAGCAGGTAAAAAATCTTCCATTCATGAACGACCAGAAACTGACTACCGATTTCATCGCACTGGAGCGTAAAATAAAAATACTCATCGACGAACTGGCTAATGCCCGGGAGGAAGTAAAGGTTTTAAAGGAAGAGAACAGCCACCAGAAAGCCCTTCTCACTGAAAAAGACGAGCAAC
>CAZIWJ010000301.1:0-3221 GCA_964542855.1 uncultured Roseivirgaceae bacterium | reverse complement strand
GGTAGAAAAGAAGCAAGGGCGCCGTAAGCAGAACCGTATAATCCCAGTTTCATCAACTGGCGTCGTTGGGAATCGAAATAATCTCGGTGTTTCATGTTATTCAGTTTGTATCATTAACCGGGGTTAATAGTGGTAATGTGCTCTACCCCAGCTGGTATTCAGGCAGGCTCATCATGGCAAAAACCAGGTCACGTAACGGATCTTCCAGGTACGTCCAGGTATCGCTTAAATCGTCGGTGCCTGTAGTTTGTTTCAGCCGCTTAACCAGGGCCGATCGCTGTTCTTCGCTAAGGGGAACCGCAAGCAGGCGTTGGGCAAAATGATCAACCACCTCTTCCAGGGTTTCGGCTTCCGATGCCCTAACCAGGGCAACCAGGTTGAGCCCGGCCGTATGCCGGGGAATAGGTTTTACCCGTTCAATGGCCATTTGCCAGCCCCGGTAAACACCGTAACGGGTATTGAAATCCTGGTCCATATCGGCCATTCGGTTAGCCATTGATACTTCATCGGCTTTTTCACTGGCCCCGGAAGTTGCCTCGGTAATATTGGCTCCTGCTTCCAGCCGGATGGAAACATCGCGGATGTTTTTTCTCGGCGAATAACGGTCGTAAGCGATGTGTTTAATATCGGGGTTAAGCAAATCGTAGGCAAAATTAGTTCGCGCTATTAATAATCCGGGCGTTATCCAGGCTTTGCCCTGTGCCCATCCCGCCACGGTGGGGGGATTGAACAAATGCTGGCCCAGGCCAGTAGTTGCACCATTCAAGTCGGGAATGCCCGGTACGCGGTTCAGTTCCAGCTTGCGGTAAGTGCTCACCACCAGTTCTACCGGGCTTTTAATGTGGTTTCCTACGCTTGCTGTGCTGTAAAAATCGCGAGAAAGAAATATTGCTTTTACCAACACCTCAATATCGTAATTATTGTTCCGGAAAATACCGGCCAACTGGGTAATGACTTCGGGCGATGGGTTTTCGTGCACGAAATACCGGTAAATTTTATTCGTCAGGAATTCTGCGGTAGCCGGTTGTTCGAGGATGATGTCGATAATTTCAGTCCCGTTGAATTTGCCGGTCTTCCCCAGGAAAGTTTTGCTTCCGGTATCATGTTCTGCCGAATTAATAACAAAATCCAGGTTGTTGTAATTCCAGCCGGTGAAGCACCTGGCCGCCTCCCGGATATCTTCTTCGGTGTAAAGGCCCGGGCCCATGGTAAAAAGCTCCATAATTTCCCGGGCAAAGTTTTCATTAGGCGATCCTTTCACGTTCACCCCGGCGTCAAGGAAAGATAACATTGCAGGGCTTTTTGCTACCTCAATTAATAGTTCACGGAAAGAACCCAGCCCGTGCCGGTGAATAACCTCCAGCAGTTGCAGGTGTTTGCGGTAATCGCGCACTTTGTTCTCGTTCACCGCAAAATGACCGTGCCAGAACAGGGCCATTTTTTCGCGCAACTGGGCAGGAGAAGTAAGCATTCGATCTGCCCACCAGTAGGCCAGTCGATCAGTTTCCAGCCTACTGGCCCGCAACCAGTAAAAGAATTTATTCACCACCGGCTGTAGCCTGCGGTTACCCGAAGGTTTTGCTTTCACCCCCAGGGCCTCCCCGTTCTTCTTGGCCATATTGGTAGTTGCTGGTCTGCTCGGTGGAAAAGGCTCCAGCCCGGGGTCATGAATGCCGGAATGTTCGAAGGGCGGCAGGTCAACCGGCGCCATTAGCTTATTTATGGCTTCTTCCGGGCGGAGGTTAGCCAGCTCTTTAATTTCAGATGGCGAAGCGCCAAACCCGGCTCGTTCGGTGAGGTGTTTTGCCGTGGCTTCGTTCCATACTCCCGGATCAATTGCGGTTAGGTCGCCTGCCCATGCTGAAGCGTTTTGAGAAGCCTGATTTTTAGGATCTGTTGGGCAACAGTCAGCTGCCTGTGAACTGGCAAGCGGATAAATCAGTAAAAGGATAAAAACAAATATGCGCATAAAAAGCCTGGACGGGTGTTGTTTGTTTCAAATATATAGTAACCAATATAATAGATAAGGTTCAGGCGTACAATGATGTTTGGGATGATTTCGGGAATACCGGGCTAAAACAGTTTGAATAGCGTGATATTAGCCAATAAAAACAAAATTTCAACAGGCACCTGATTCGGAAGTTGTTGCCAAAATAGTTACCCGGGGAGTTGAAAAAATTTCAAACGACCGGGTTCAAAGGGTAATTAATCTGTTTATTAAGAGAATACCATGCCTGGATTTTCTCACTTTTTTCGGTCTTTTTCGGGAATAATCTATTTCGAACTGGTTTTAAACAGCACAAATAGATTGTATATTGAACCGTTCAACACCTTTATTCATGACTCGTTTTTTACTAATCCTGCTAATTCCCGTTTACCTGGCCTGCCAGTCGTCTGCTAATAATGAAAACACCAGTACAACTGTTTCTGCCGAAGCCCTGGCCGACACCCTTCAACCGATACGCGTTAACCAACCCATTGAAATTATGATCCTGGGGTCTTATCATTTCGCCCAGGAAAAAAATATCGATGAAACTGATGCCGAAAGCCAGCGGCAACTATCGCGCATTTATAAGGCCCTTTCCCCTTTCCGGGCCACAAAAATATTCATTGAACATACGCTCGATGAATCCGATCGGTACAACAGTGCCTACCGCGATTATCGGGAAGGGAGTTTTCGGATCGACAGTTTACCCAATGAAACGTTTCAGCTTGGTTTTAAAATGGCAGGACTACTGGAACACGACAGTGTGTACCTGTTCGATGACCAAACTGAATTTATTGGTTCACTGGAGAACTTTTCTTTTAAAGAACTGGATGCTTACGCCAGGGCTAACGATACCGGATTTTTCGATAAGCACCTGGTTTCCATTCAGAAAACGTGGGGATTTAACCAGTATGTGAAAAAGAGTTTACCGCTGTATGATCGCATTAAATTGCTGAATTCTCCTCAGAATAGTAAAATTAATGCCCAGCGGATGCATGCCTACGAGATGCGGATTGGAATTGGCGACAACTGGATGGGGCCCGACTGGCTGGGGCGATGGTACCGCCGCAACGTGCGCATGCTTACCAACCTTTTGAAGCAATCGGAACCGGGCGACCGGGTACTGGTGGTGGTGGGAGATAACCACAAGTGGATACTGGAAGATATGATCGGGTACACCCCCGATTTTAAACTGGTATCCAGTTACGAGTACCTCTGAAAATAAATCTCTAAA
>CAZIWJ010000300.1:0-3274 GCA_964542855.1 uncultured Roseivirgaceae bacterium | reverse complement strand
CTGTATCTCCAATCGAGAACCCGATGAAAATAAGGGTGTCCAGGAGAATAATTGCTCGTTTGAAAACTGAGCTTACAAAAAGAAATAACCAGGAAACTGACGTTTAGGAGTAATGGAAGAGAAAGCTACGGAACGTGCTTTACGTAAAGAAAGAATTGGCAAGGTCATTAGTGATAAAATGGAAAAGTCAATCACTGTTGCAGTACAACGTAAAGTAAAGCACCCGATTTACGGTAAATTTATCGGGAAAACTACCAAGTTTGTTGTTCATGATGAAAAGAATGAATGCGGAGAGGGTGATACTGTACGAATAATGGAGACGCGCCCGCTAAGTAAGCGTAAAAGATGGCGTCTTGTTGAAATACTTGAGAAGGCGAAATAAAGATTAGTAGATAGCAATGATACAGCAAGAGTCTAGATTAAATGTTGCCGACAACAGCGGAGCCAAGGAAGTGCTTTGCATCCGCGTGCTTGGTGGTACCGGAAAGCGTTATGCCTCTATTGGTGACAAAATAGTTGTGTCTGTAAAGACTGCCCTGTCTTCCAGCAGCATGAAAAAAGGTACGATTTCTAAAGCCGTCGTTGTACGGACCAAGAAAGAAATCCGAAGAAAAGATGGTTCATACATCAGGTTTGAAGAGAACGCTGCCGTATTACTAGGGCAAAACGACGAGCCGAGAGGTACTCGCATATTTGGTCCTGTTGCTCGTGAACTTCGCGAAAAGCAGTTTATGAGAATTGTATCATTAGCACCTGAAGTACTGTAATATGAGCACTTTACCCAAGTACAAAATTAAAAAAGACGATACTGTTATTGTTATTAGTGGTAACGATAAGGGTAAGCAGGGAAAAGTTTTGGAAATATTTCCCGAAAAGGCAAGGTTGTTAGTAGAAGGCGTTCGCATGGTAACCAAGCATATTAAACCTTCATCTGAAAATCCGGAGGGCGGTCGTGTGCAGCAGGAGGCTTCTATTCACATCAGCAACGTTAAACTGATAGACCCTTCTTCCGGTGAACCCGTTAAGGTAGGAAGAAAGAAAGACGACGACGGCAAAATCCGTCGCTTTGCTAAAAGTACTGGAGAATTTATAAGCTAAAAAGAAGGTATGAACCAGCCTGTATTAAAGAAAAAATATTTAGAGGAAATAGTGCCTGCCATGATGACCAGGTTTTCCTACAAGACGGTGATGCAAGTTCCTAAGCTAGTTAAAATCTCAGTTAACAAAGGTATTGGAGATGCTGTTGCTGATAAAAAACTCGTTGATGTAGGGCTTGAAGAGTTATCAATGATTACTGGTCAGAAAGCTGTTCCTACCAAGGCAAAAAAATCTGTCTCTAATTTTAAGTTAAGAGATGGCATGCCCATCGGTGCCAGAGTAACTCTGCGCGGTGACAAGATGTACGAGTTCATGGATCGCCTAATGAACATTGCACTTCCTCGAGTACGGGACTTCAAAGGTATTAGCGACAAGGGTTTCGATGGCCGGGGTAACTATACTTTAGGAATTAAGGAACAGATTATTTTTCCTGAAATTAGTATTGACAAGATTAACAGAATTACAGGCATGGACATTTCCATCGTTACCACTGCTCAGTCTGACGAAGAAAGTTACGAATTACTGAAAGCAATGGGAATGCCCTTTACCAGTACCAAGAAAAAGGAAGAAGAAAATGGCTAAAGAGTCGATAAAAGCAAGAGAAAGAAAACGCGAACGCCTGGTAGCTAAGTACGCCAATAAACGAGCTGAATTGAAAGCTGCCGGCGACTACGTAGGACTGGATAAGCTACCCAAAAACGCATCTCCTGTTCGCCTTCACAACCGATGTAAATTAACAGGAAGGCCTAAGGGTTACATGAGAAAATTTGGTATTTCAAGAGTAGCATTTCGTAAAATGGCATCTGAGGGCAAAATACCGGGAATAACTAAATCAAGTTGGTAAAAGCCCTTGTAAAATATTTATAACTATGAGTACTGATCCGATATCAGATTATTTAACCAGGATTCGTAACGCCATCAAAGCGAGACATCGAATTGTTGAACTGCCAGCATCTAATATAAAAAAAGAGATGACCAAAGTGCTTTACGATAAAGGCTTTGTTCAAAGTTACAAGTTCGATGACGATGCGGGTAAGCAGGGTGTTATAAAAATAGCCCTAAAGTACCACCCGGTAACCAAAGAGCCGGCTATCCTTAACATTAACAGAGTAAGCAAGCCTGGACTTAGAAAGTACGCCGGTGTTGATTCTTTGCCCCGGGTTTTCAACGGATTGGGTATTGCTATACTATCTACTTCCAAAGGAGTAGTTACTGATAAGGAAGCCAGAAGCATGAATGTGGGTGGTGAAGTTTTATGTTACGTTTACTAAAGAAGCGATATGTCACGAGTAGGATTACAACCAATAGATATACCTCAAGGCGTAACTGTGGAAGTTAAGCAAAACGCAGTTACGGTTAAAGGGCCTAAAGGTGAACTTCACCAGGATTTTGTACCCGATATTGATGTGGTAGTTGAGGATAGTGTAGTTAAAGTTGTTAGGCCAACTGACCAGAAGAGACATAAGTCCCTGCATGGTCTTTACCGTGCGCTTATTGCCAACATGGTAACTGGTGTAAACGACGGCTTTAAAAAACAACTAGAGCTTGTTGGTGTTGGTTATCGCGCCAATGTTCAGCAAAACATACTTGAACTTAATCTGGGCTTTTCACACGGCGTGTTCTTTGGCTTACCCGAAGGTTTAACAGTAACAGTAGATGCCAAGAAAGGACAGAACCCAGTCATCACATTAGAAGGAGCTGACAAGCAACTCGTAGGGCAGGTAGCAGCGAAAATTAAAGGTCTTCGATCTGTTGAACCGTACAAAGGCAAAGGAGTTCGCTTCCTCAATGAACAAATTAGGAAAAAAGCTGGTAAATCAGCCTCAAAATAATTAATGAGTAATGGCTACTTCAAAATTTAAGAGAAGGTTAAAGATCAGAAAGAGCATCCGTAGTAAGATTTCTGGCGATGATACCAAACCGAGATTATCGGTTTTTAAAAGCAATAAAGCTATCTACGCTCAACTGATTAACGATACTAAAGGTGAAACCCTGGTTTCATCATCATCTTTTGAGTTAGGAAACAAAACAAGTGCGAACGTAGATTTAGCAAAAGACGTAGGGAAAAAGCTTGCTGAAAAGGCAACTGAAAACGGTATTAGTGCAGTTGTGTTTGATAGAAGTGGTTACCGTTATCATGGCAAAATTAAAGCTCTCGCTGAAGGTGCTAGAGAAG
>CAZIWJ010000299.1:0-3314 GCA_964542855.1 uncultured Roseivirgaceae bacterium | reverse complement strand
CACCCGCCTAACCTTCCCGGTACTTACCCTGGTTAGGCCTTCCTTTTTACTGGGAGAAAGAAGCGAAAACAGGCTGGGGGAAAATATCGGGAAATGGATATTTAAAACTTTTGATTTTTTGCTTATCGGTCCGCTGAAAAAGTACAAAGCCGTTCATGCCGATACCGTAGCCCGGGCTATGCTGAACAGCATACTAAATGAAAGATCCGGAACCAAGATCCTGGAATCTGACCAAATTGCAGAACTCGGCAAGGAGTAAATATTTTTCAGTTTATGATCGCGTTTTACACTTCTTTTTTTGCAGTTATCGTAGCGGATTTTACAAATGATAAATTCCCTGTACCCGGGCGTTGTAGAGGCTGTTATCTTTAAAGAGTTCACTAACTACCCCCTGAACAAACAGTTGTAATTTACGATCGGCAATAACCGGATCGACAGTTGGTTCAAATTTCGAGAATAGAATGGTTATGCTTTGTTTAACGTGTAATACTCGCAGAAGGTGTTTCGGGCAACAGCCGCGATAACTATCTGGTACCCCCGGCGTACCCCTCACAAATTCAGATTGAAAGTCAATTTACAGTCACGCATTACAATAAACATTGGCTATTGGTTGTTAAGTTGATACCCCAATGTTACATCCTGGTTGAATCATTCATCCGGATTATCCGGGTAAGTGGGAAAGGTCGGGAGGATCGATTAGCATAATAGATACCTTAGAAAAGGCCTTTACGAGTTGGGAGCAAGATTTCAGTACGACCGGGGAGTAATAACTTTTGTAACGAAACATTACTTCCTGTTTTATTAGGATTTCGTTGAATTTAATCTTTTTCTTACCCGTTACCCCTGATATATTATAATCTTGTGAAAAAGTGATCTGAACATGAAAGCGCTCATTTCTGTATTTTTTTGCTTCCTGATAGCGCCACTTCCAGGGGTTTGTCAGTGGAACTTCGATGAAATTTCCACGCTCACCTACGAGAAGTATGATTCGTTGCAGTGGGAAAACGAAGATACCATCCGGGTTTCGGGCAACCGGTACATGAAGTTTTACAAAATCCACGGCTGGCGCGGGTTATACCTGTACGTAAATAACGAGTGGAAGAAGCACGGCAAATGGTACCGGCTGTATGGCAATAAGGTACTGGAAAAGTACACCTACAAGGAAGGGATGCTGCACGGAGAGCACGTGTTATTTTACGGGAGCGGCACTCCTCATGAAAAAGAAACGTATGCTAATAATAAGTTACACGGCCTGTACGAAAAGTACGATATGGACGGGTATAAAATTCTTTCGGTACACTACGCCCGCGGCGTGAAGGAGGGAATGGAAAAACACTTTGCCAAAGACGGCCAGGTAACTATTACGTACCCTTACGTAGACGGTAAAATTCACGGGATCGTAATCGAGTATGACGATTACGGAAAAGTGCTTACCCGTACCCCTTACGAGAACGGTCACCAGAGCGGGGAAACCCGCTACGCTTATTTTTAACTTTCGGGCGGCACTTCATCAAATCAGGAAAGCTTCCGTGTGGCGATTAAATCTTCTTGCCATTTTGCCCTGGCTAATGATTCTGTAAGCCAGCATGCGCTGCGCAGGGCGTACCGAAGAAAAGTTTACCGTACTTTAAGCAGGAGTTACGCTTGCAATTATCATCATTGGAAGAGTTTTAGTATTAGATTGTTTGCTGGATTAATATTTTGCCTTAGTACTAAAGTTTAAACATTTTCTTTCTGCCTGCAGTAGTAGTGAAGAGAATAAATTGAACCATCAACTCCTTACTGCATGCCTGAATTACCCGAGGTGGAAACGTATCGCCGTTACTTCGATGCTACCAGCATGGAACAGAGAATTACGGATATTTCCTGCGCCGACGAACGACTCCTAAAACAACCCTTTAACGATTTTCGCGAACACCTCATCGGCCAGTCGTTCACTGCCACTGAACGCATTGGCAAATACCTGTTTGCGCGTACTTCCGGGGAAAAAATCCTGGTGCTACATTTCGGTATGACCGGCAACCTGGCGTACTACCACGAAAGTATCGACCGGCCCCGTTTTGCCCATATTGTGTACCATTTTGAAGGGGGCTACAACCTGGGTTTTCTGAATAAACGCAAGTTTGGCTGGAATAACCTTACCGATGATATCAATGCTTACCAGCGTCGAATAGGCCTGAGCACCGACGCTACTAAAATATCGCAGGAAGATTTCCTACGGGCGCTTTCTCGAAGAAAAACTGCTATTAAGCCGGCACTGCTGGATCAGAAGGTTACTGCCGGAATTGGTAACTGGCTGGCCGATGAAATTTTATACCAGAGCCGTGTTCACCCCGGGAAAAAAGTACCTGACCTGAAAGAGGATGAGCAGATTACCATTTACAACAATATGCGGCAAATCCTGGAAACTTCTATCGCTGAACAGGCCATTTACCGCAACTTTCCGAAAAATTACTTTATCCACATTCGCGAAGTCGATGCTACCTGTCATCATACCGGCGTGCCGGTTGAAAAAATTAAAGTTGGGGGAAGAGCTACCTATTTCAGTCCAAAGTGGCAGCAATTGTAATAACCCAACCCTTATTAAAAAGGCATCCGTAAAAAGGTGTGTATATTCAGGTTCAAAAGAATTGAATTGTATATTCTATTTTGCTAATTGAAAGCGAAAAGCCGCTGCGTTATGGTTGAACCGCCAGGCCATTCTTCCTGCCCTAGTAAAGCATAACCTTTGTAGCTACGCTGCGTGGTTTGAACGTTATTCACCTTACTGATACTCTGGCTTTAAGTTATGGCAAGAGTTACGACAATAAAAGATTCGGGTTAATTAGTAATTTTCGTTCTCTAATAAAAATGGCGGAAAGTGATAACTTTCATTATAAATGAGCGCATATTTTTTGAACAATTGCTAGCCATACCTGAACTGAAGGTGGATAAGGCAGCCTGGGCCCGGGCTTTTGATGACTCCGACACTCACACAGTTCATTAAACACTCCCATGCAAATTTATCGCACACGCGAGCGTAACTTTTTACATTGTCTTTCTTCTGCAAGCCTTCGCAGGTCTGTGGGGATAAATAGAAAGTTTAAAATTTAAAGGGCTGGGGAAGTACACTTCCCCAGCCCTTTTGTTCTTTTTTACACACTTTGTAGGCTAATCCCCTTTATTCCCCTCCAGGGTTGTTTATTATGCTACTTTTCTTCAACAAGCGTTGAATCAGTTTCCGCTACTTTTACTTGGTAGCGACGAATGAATAACGAAGCCATTAAGCCCACAAAGGACATAAAAGCCAGTACCATAAAGTAGTAACGATAACC
>CAZIWJ010000298.1:0-3413 GCA_964542855.1 uncultured Roseivirgaceae bacterium | reverse complement strand
CTTTAGGTTCCGGCTCAGGCGGATTGTCCGGCGCCGGAGTTTCATCGCTACCTGTTTCAAAACGATTAGAGGCTGCATTTGTTCCCTGAACACCATTTGTATGAGTTTCTTCGGAAGAAAACTGTTGCTTACCGGAAAGCTCGCGGGCTGCTTTCAGGTGGTGGTCAACCGACTTTTCCAGTTGCTTGTCGTACTTATCGGCTTTCTGCAGGGTTTCGTTGGCCAGGTTTCGCAAGCCGTACAGCATATCTTCCATGGCAGAAGCCGACGATTTGTATTGCTGCTGCATGGCCAGTAAATCATGCTCCATGCTGCTCAGAATTTGCCGGGCCTGCTGCTCGGCGTTTTCTACCAGGGTTTTGGCTTTTTCCCTGGCCGTATTAACAGTTTCTTCGGCTTTGAGCTCCGACTCTTTTACGTTCAGCGCGGCCCTTTTTTCGGCCTGATCGATCATGCTGGCTCCAGTATCTTCGGCCGTTTTCAAAGTTTTATACAGCGAGCTTTCTACTTCACGCAGCTTTTTCACTTCGTTAGCCGAATTTTCCAGCCGGATTTTTAGCTCCCGGTTTTCATTTACCAGGGTTTCCCATTCCTGCGAGAGGGAAGTAAGAAAAGCGGTTACCTCGTCTTTATCGTAACCTCGAAAAACCTTTTCAAAAGTACGTTGCCTTATTTCCAGGGGTGTAATTTTCATAGTATTGAATGGTCCGTTACGCTGTTACGGTTCGTGAACCTGCACATCCCAAACCGATATGCTGCGGTCGTCACTTGCCGATACCAGCGGATTATGGTACGCTTTATTGCTGTAATTTAACCAAATTAACTTGTTTACCGAAGTACCATGACCGGCGTGCCGGGATTTGTCGATGACTTTTAATAAACGAAAATCTTCTGTTCGCCACACTTTAATAGATTTGTCGAGACTACAGGTAGCAAAGTACCGTCCTTCCGGATGAAAAGCCATGCTGTTAATGGCATACATGTGTCCGACTACAGCTGCGTGTTCTTTGTAATCATGATCTGCGGCCCACACTTTAAAGTGCGCATCGCGGCTGCCACTGACTAAAAATTTGCTATCTGCCGTATATGATAACGCAAATACGGAATTTTTATGAGCGTGATGAATAACTTTCCGGGGCTCATAGGTGCTGGCACTGAATATTTTAATGCTGTTATCGCTGTAACCTACCGCAAATTCATCTCGCTGGTTGGGCATGGCAATAACCCGGGCACTTTTTTCGGCAATCTTTACCCGCTTCCTTACCGCCATGGAAGGGCGGTCTACGATTGTTAACTCTCCGTTGCCATCGGCCATAATGATGTCGTTACCGTTCTTTTTAATGTCGAAAAAAGCAGCTGTACCCAATTTCAGAGAAGCCGTTTCTTCACCGGAAGGAACATAAATAACGTGCAGGCCCTCGTAGTTATGTCCGATGTACAGTTCTTCAGTATCCCGATCGTAGTGCAGGGCATATACCGAATTGGGAAGCCGGGCAACCAGTTTGCCCTGGTTGGGGTTTTCCAGGGTCCACTGCACTACCATGCCGTCGCCTGAGCCCGAAAAAAATTCAGAGGGAGCAGGGCCTTCCACCACCGTGTACACGCAGTCGCGGTGGCCCGAAAAAGTATATTGCCTGTTTACCTGCACGTTTGGTCTCATTCGTGAAATAAGTTAAATATCCTTTACCTTAGCAACTTTTCAATACTTCTGATATCAATATAATGAGTACATGGGAATTGAAAAACTGAATAGTATTAACGATCATGCGGCGTGGGCGTTGTGGCGGATTACCGAACCCATGGATGAACTCCGGGGTATTTTCCCGTTACCTGAATCGGGAGAGCAGAAAATGGAACAGATATCAAATGAGTATAAGCAGCTGGAGTGGTTGGCCGGAAGGCTTTGCATTCAGCAACTCCTGCAGCACTTTAACCATTCGTTTAACGGGTTATACAAAGATGAGTACGGAAAACCTTACCTGAACAACCACGCAGCCCACATATCAATAGCTAATTCCTATCCTTTTGCAGCCGCAATTATTAATTTTAACGAACCGGTAGGCATCGACATGGAAGAACCCAGGCCCAAGTTAAGGAAAGTAGCCCACAAGTTTCTGAACGAATCGGAACAGCACGAAGCCGGGAACGATATAGATAAGTTATGTGTATACTGGTGTGCCAAGGAGTGCCTGTATAAAATTCACGGCAGGAAGCAATTAAGTTTTAAGGCCAATATGTATATACACCCTTTCTCGTTGGTGCAAATACAAGACAAACAAATTCAGGGCAAAGTAATTGTAAAAGAAGAAGAAGAGGATCACCTTTTCCGGGTGGATTCTGTAAATAACCACTACATAATATTTAGCATATGAGGCACTTACTTTTTACAGGCAGCTTACTGTTAATCCTGTACGGGGCCACACCTGCAGTAGGCCAGACGGTTTCGAACTTTTCGCTGGAAAATGCAACGAGTGGTTCTGTTTATTCACTTGGTTCAGATCGCAACAGTGAGGCAGTGGTGCTGATTTTTACCAGTAATTATTGCCCTTACGCCAAGCTGTACGATAACCGGGTTGCCGGGCTGGTAAATGAGTATTCTTCGGGTGAGGTGCAGTTCGTTATGATTAATCCTAATAACCCGCAGCGCACGGCCAAGGAAAGCAAGGCAAACATGGTAAAAAAAGTGCAGCGCATGGGAGTTTCTGTTCCCTACCTGATGGATTACGACCAGAAAATTGCTGATTTATTCGGGGTTCGCAAAGTACCCGAAGCTTTTGTATTGAAAAATATCCGCGGATCATTTGTAACGGTGTATAACGGGGCAATTGATGATAATCCGCAGGTTGCCAGCGATGTAAGTAAGCATTACCTGCAGCAGGCTATTGATGCCGTGCTGGGAAACAGGCCCGTTAAAATGAAGGAAACCCGGCCTACGGGTTGCCTCATTAAGCGGTAAAAAAGAATGGCTTCTGCCAGTACGCAGTACGTACCGCTGCGAACCAGCAGAGAGAAAATAGTTTAGTTCAGCATTTCAAAAATACCGGCAACACCCTGTCCGCCACCTACGCAGGCGGTAACCATGCCGTACTTCTGGTTACGCTGCTTTAATTCGTCCAGCACCTGGACCGTTAACTTGGCTCCGGTGCATCCCAGCGGATGGCCCAGGGCAATGGCACCACCGTTTACGTTTAGTACTTCCGGATTAATGTTCAGCTCTTTGGCTACAGCCAGCGACTGAGCTGCGAAAGCTTCGTTGAGTTCGATCAGGTTAATATCGTTTAGTTTCAATCCGGCCAGGTTAAGTGCTTTGGGAATGGCTTTTACCGGTCCGATGCCCATGCCCCGGGGATCTACTCCGGCTACGGCGTAGCTCACCATGCGGGCTTCCGGTTCCAGGTTCAGTTGCTTCACCA
>CAZIWJ010000297.1:0-3421 GCA_964542855.1 uncultured Roseivirgaceae bacterium | reverse complement strand
CGATCTGCCAGAAAAAGTTAAACACCAGGTTATTATCCGGGCTTTCAACCTACAGGGTGAAAGCCCGGATAATAACCTGGTGTTTAACTTTTTCTGGCAGTTCCAGGGAAACGGGGAACCGCCGGAGCTACAGGATTCCATCCGGTTGCAGTTTTTTACCGTCGACAGCACCTGGGTAAGTGTGTGGAACCAAATGGGAGGTGATGGCAACCGCACCGCGTTTGCGAATAACCAGGTTTCCATTGATGTAGAAAACCCGGATTTTTTTCACCGCCATTTCCGGTTCCGGTTTCAGTCGTTTGGCAACCGGGGAAACGTGGACAACTGGCATATCGACTACATTTTTTTCGGCGCCGGCGGGAAAACTAACTTCGTTGACCGCGCCTTTTCCTCACTTCCCGGTTCGGTATTTGCTCCTTACACCGCCATCCCTTCAAGGTTATTCAGCGCCGATCCTCAGGCGTTTACCGATTCTTCAGCCGTGGCTTCCCTTTATAACCTGGATATTGCGCCCGAACCGATCAACTACTGGGTTAACCTCAGGGATGCCCGAACCGGAAATCTGCTGCAAAGAGTAGATGAACGGGTGGTGCTGCCCGGAACTATTGGGGGAAGGCAGCGAAGAAACGTAGTGTCTTCTTCAGTAAACCCCAACGGTTTGTTGCCGCTGCAAAGTGATTCAGTGGTAATTACTACCGAGTTTTACGTACAAACTGGCGACGGTTTGCTGATAGATGAAATTAACGGCAACGATACCCTGTTTAATGAATCTGTTAACTTCCGGGTAAACGATACTACCCGCTCACAGGTTGTATTGCAGGATTACATGGCCTACGATGACGGTACTGCCGAAACCGGGCTGGAGGTGGTGGGCAGCCGGATCGTTAACCAGTTCACCGCTCCCGAAGAGGCCCGGTTAACAGATATCGACATCCACTTTCCTGCTGTATTGCCTTCACAGGCAGGCACCCGGATTAACCTGCTGGTATTGAGCGAACTATCCGGGGGAACCGATAACGATAACCGTCCTGAACAGGTTCTTCGGGTGCAGGAAGCCATCGTACAATTACAGGAAGGCATCAATACGTTTACCCGCTTCCCACTGAACAACGCCGTACGGGTTTCCGGTGAGTTCTACGTGGGGTACGAAGTCATTAATTCCGATGCGTTAACTACATTGGGTTTCGATAAGAATACCAGTACTAATATGCTTACTTTTTTCAGCCTTGGGAACAACGGCGACTGGAGAGTCAACGATACCTTCACCGGAACGGCCATGATCCGACCGGTATTCCGAATACAGGATTCCACGGTTTTAAGCACTGGTTCTCTAGCTGCCACCAACGACGATATTGTTGTTTATCCCAATCCCTCCGACGGCCGTATTACTGTTAAGGGCAGTGTGGAGTTACTCGAGATTTACAACCTCACCGGCCAACGGGTTCAGCACGAAGTGCTCCTCGATCGCCCGGAAAAAAAAGTTGTTTCTGTTCCTGGACCGGGCGTGTACATCCTGAAAGTGCTTACCAGGGGAGTTCTGGTTACCCGCAGGCTCATTATTCGGTAATTTTGGCGATGATTAACCGGATAGGTATTGTGCTTTCGTAATTTTATACTAGTTTTATTACGATTTACCTGTATAAAATTACCTATGATAAGATATTTCGCAATTCTATTCGCTGTTCTCTTCTTTTCCTGTAATCCTGAGCCGGCCAAAAAATTTGAAGTGCATGAAGCAACCATCGCTTCCATCCACGAAGCCATGGCCAGCGGTTCATTAACGGCTACCGAACTGGTGCAGGCTTATCTTAACCGCATTGAAGCTTACGATAAAGATGGTCCGTACATTAACAGCCTGATTACCGTGAATGGGCAAGCCCTGCAGCGGGCTGCGGAAATTGATTCCATTTACGAAGCAGGCGGCGAAATGATTGGTCCGCTACACGGCATCCCCATCGTAGTAAAAGATAACTTCGACACCCACGATATTCCTACTACAAATGGTACGCTGGCTTTTGTTGGCCGTTATCCTCCTGATGATGCCTACATGGTACGCAAAATCCGGGAAGCTGGCGCTATTGTTATTGCCAAAGCTAACCTGGCTGAATTTGCTACTACCGGGGCTTTCACCGTAAGTTCGGCCCTCGCCGGGTACACCCGTAATCCGTACGATACCAAGCGCACTACTTCCGGTTCCAGCGGGGGAACCGCTGCTGCGGTGGCGGCCAGCCTGGGAACAGCAGGATTGGGATCCGATACGGGTAGTTCCATCCGGGGGCCCTCTTCCCGTCAGGCTTTGGTAGGAATCCGGTCAACCATGGGCCTGACCAGCCGTGATGGTATTATTCCGCTGGCCCTGACCAACGACGTGGGAGGACCAATGGCCCGAACCGTGGAAGATTGTGTGAAGCTGTTCGATGTACTGGTCGGTTACGACCCGAACGATACGGTTACGGCCCGCAGCCAGGATAAAATACCGGAAACGTATACGGCTTTCCTGGACAAAGACGGTTTAAAGGATGCCCGAATTGGCGTGTTATACCAGTTTTTTCAACCCGATGATGCCGATTCGGCAGTGATAGAGGTAATGAACCAGGCCGTAGCTGATTTAGAAAAAGCAGGGGCTTTTGTAGATTCAGTAGCCCTTCCTGAACTTGATTCGCTACGCGATCAGTTTGAATATATTCCCCAACTGAAACGCGATTACAATAATTACCTGGCCTCCCGCGGTGATACTACTTATAAAACCTTGCAGGAAGTGTACGATTCGGGCGATTACCACCCCTACCTGTACCGTACGCTTACCCGCACCCTGGAAGAAGGCCCGGATGTTCCGGAGGAACACCCCGACTGGGATAAGAACATGCAACTGCGCGACTCCCTGCGCCAAATGGTGCTCCAAGTAATGGATGATAATAATCTGGACGCCCTGGTTTACCCTTCGTTTCGCTACCCGCCGCGTTTGCTGGGGAACTTAAATACTACTCCACGTGGGCCGAATAGCAACTACCTGTCGCCACCAACCGGTTTTCCGGCCATGGTAGTACCCATGGGATATACCTACGATCAGCTTCCGGCAGGTTTACAAATGCTGGGCCGCCCGTTCGATGAACCTACGCTAATTAAAATAGCTTACGCTTATGAACAGGCAACTAATCACCGGGTTCCTCCTCCGTCTGCACCACCGTTGTAATCAAAATGAAGCATAAAGGCCTTCAAACAGCACCCTGATTGAAATATGTAATGTCCGTCGCATATTCATATTTTTTGTTTGGGACCATAGGCACACAAGAAATATCATCCCCACGAAAGAGGGAAGTGGTGTAAATCCAGGTCGATACCCGGCCTTCGTAGTTAAGGGTATCTAGCTTCTGGCACACCTTAATAATCGCCTTCCGGCATGAAAAATTATCGTGCCTAT
>CAZIWJ010000296.1:0-3559 GCA_964542855.1 uncultured Roseivirgaceae bacterium | reverse complement strand
GTTACCCTGCTCAATGGCTTCCAGGCAAATGCGGGCAGCGCTTTCGGAAGCGGCAACGGTACTGAACCGGTTCATTAGTAACGAAAAAAACCTGGATCAGATTGAAAGCGCTGCCCGCATTTGCCTGGAAGCCATTGAGCAGGGTAACACCCTGTTTAGTTGTGGAAACGGGGGGTCACACTGTGATGCCATGCATTTTGCCGAGGAAATGACCGGCCGCTACCGCAAAAACCGAAAGGCACTACCAGCTATAGCCATCAGCGACCCGTCGCACCTGAGCTGTGTGGGCAACGACTTCGGGTACGACCAGGTATTTTCCCGTTACCTCGAAGCCATCGGAAAACCCGGTGATGTGCTGCTGGCCATCAGCACCAGTGGCAATTCCGCCAATGTGGTGAAAGCAGCCGAAACTGCCCAAAAACAAAACATGAAAGTAATTGCCCTGAGTGCCAAAGAAGGTGGGCAGTTAAAAAATGCTTCCGACGTGGCGTTACTGGTTAATCACCACGGATTTGCCGATCGAATACAAGAAATTCATATAAAAATCATTCATATTCTTATATTGCTAATAGAAAAAGGGTTAAAAATAGCCTGATTCAAGTTTTACCGGGGTAAACCCTCTTTTTTACAATCAACACAAACACACATGTTAGCAAAAACTTTTGGCTGTGCCGTTGTCGGCATCGATGCCCATACTATTACCGTAGAGGTAAGCGTAACCGGGGGTACCAATTTTTACATGGTTGGCCTGCCCGATAACGCAGTTAAAGAGAGCCAGTTAAGGGTACAGAAATCTATTAATTATTCCGGTTTCCGGCCGGTTCGCACGCATTGCCTGGTTAACCTGGCCCCCGCACACATTCGCAAAGAAGGTTCTGCCTACGATTTACCCATTGCCATTGGGCTACTGGCTGGTTCCGGTCAGTTAAACCGGGAACTCCTTTCCGATTACATGATGATGGGAGAACTGGCCCTCGACGGGCAGCTAAGGCCCATTAAAGGAGCCCTTCCTATTGCCGTAGAAGCCCGGAAGCAAGGGTTTAAATACCTGATGGTGCCGGAAGAAAATGCCACCGAAGCCGCCATTGTTAATGACATCGGGGTGCTCCCCGTTAAAAACCTGGAACAGGCGGTAAACCTGATTTGCGACCAGGAAGAAAAAAAACCGGTTACTGTTGATACCCGCAACCTGTTTTACGATCAGTACAACCAGTTGCCAAATGATTTTGCCGATGTGCAGGGGCACGAAAGCATTAAACGGGCGCTGGAAATTGCCGCTGCCGGCGGGCATAACATCATTTTGGTTGGCCCTCCCGGATCGGGTAAAACCATGCTGGCCCGGCGTATTCCCGGTATTCTGCCGCCTTTAAGTTTACACGAAGCGCTGGAAACCACGAAAATTCATTCGGTTGCCGGCAGGCTCAGTGCCGGAGCATCGCTGGTTGCCCGCCGGCCGTTCCAGGCCCCGCACCACACTACCAGCGACGCGGCGCTGGTGGGAGGGGGGAATATTCCAAAGCCCGGACAAATTTCGCTGGCCCACAACGGGGTGCTCTTCCTCGATGAACTGCCGGAGTTTAAGCGGTCGGTTATTGAAGTACTGCGCCAGCCGCTGGAAGAACGAAAAATTACCATTTCCCGGGCGCGGGGCACCATTAGCTACCCGGCCAACTTTATGCTGGTAGCCAGCATGAACCCCAGCCCGTCGGGCGAATTTTACCATCCCGATCAGAGCCATCCCGACAGCCCGGCGGCCATTCAGCGTTACCTGGGTAAGATTAGCGGACCACTGCTCGACCGGATCGATATCCACGTGGAAGTAAACCCGGTATCGTACGACAAGATATCTTCCAATCAGAAGGCCGAATGCAGCGCCAGCATCAGAAAGCGGGTTATTGCCGCACGAAAGCGGCAAACCGAGCGCTACCGGTCTTTGCACGGCCTGGGTAAACTGAAAGAAGCGGTTGGTTGCAACGCAGCCATGCCGGCAGGGCTGGTACAGGAAATCTGTGCCATCAACCAGGCGGGAAATACCCTGCTGAAAACCGCCATTGAAAAAAAAGGGCTATCTTCCCGCGCTTACCACCGCATATTGAAAGTAGCCCGCACCATCGCCGACCTGGAAGCCCACGAGAACATACAAATTGAACATGTAGCCGAGGCTATCCAGTACCGCAGCCTCGATCGGGAAGGATGGCTGGGCTAACCGGCTTTCCAGGTAAAAGAAAGGATAAGGGCAGGTTTTTTGCCCGCGCCTTTTATTCACACTTGTTGCCCACCAGGCCATAACGAGGAATTGGAAGTGTAAAAGCCTCCGGTTGTTATGAGTCCGTGTACCTGTTTCGAGCCGAAAAAAGCGTAAAACTTTTCAGTTTCCCCGGTAGGTTGTTGTTTTGCAGCTACATAAGATTAACCTCCGACAGGAAATTATGATCCAGATTATAAATGTAGGGCTGGTAGCCTACGGTAAAATAGCCAGGGGACTGCACGCTCCGCTTATTTGCAACCATCCGGGGTTGAACCTCCGGACCGTAGTGCAGCGGCACAGCCGGGAAGCAGAGAAAGATTATCACGGGGTGCAGGTGGTAGAAGATATCGATGAACTGCTGCAGTATTCCGGGGTTCAACTGGTAGTTATTACCACCCCCAACGAACTGCACTATGAGCATGCCCGGAAGGCGCTGGAAGCAGGAAAGCACGTAGTGGTGGAAAAACCGTTTACCATTACTCACCAGGAAGCCCTTGAATTGAAAAAACTGGCTGAAGAGAAAAACCGGATCATTAGTGTATTTCAGAACCGGCGCTGGGATGGTGATTTCATTACCCTGCAGCGGGTGCTGCAAAGTGAGTTGGTGGGCTCCCCGGTATACTTCAGAAACCATTATGACCGGTTCCGGCCTTACCTGAAAAACGACGAGAATTACTGGCGCGAACACAACGTTCCCGGGGCCGGGTTAACTTACGATTTGGCGCCGCACCTGGTCGATCAGACGCTCTGCCTGTTCGGGCTGCCCACTTACCTGATGGCCGATATCCGTAAAACCCGAAAGAAGAGTAAAGTTGACGATTTTTTTGAAATCACCCTGTTTTACAAAAAACTGAAAGTCAGTTTACATGCTTCCGTACTTTCAGGTTTTCAATCTCCTCACTTCAGCTTAACCGGTACGAACGGAAAATACATCAAATACGGGCAGGAGGAGCATAATCCTTACGGCAGCCAAACGGAAGAGTCGGATGTTGGTCATTACCAGGTGATGATGAACGACCTGGAAACCACCGGTACCGTTACCAACGGCCGGGAACAGTACCACACATTTTACGATGGCATTTACCGCGCTATTACTGAAGGTGCCACTCCGGAGGTAACCCCTGCAGAAGCCTGTAACGTGATGTACGTAATTGAAAAGGCCTTTGAGAGCAGCAGTAGAGGGGTAGAAAAAATAGAACTAACCGAATGGATTAGGTAGAGGTATCCGGGCCGGCGCACCGGTTAAAACCGGTTTTCTTACGGCCTGGCCATGACTCGTGTTTTTAGGTGCTTCAGTACGAACGCAGCTCG
>CAZIWJ010000295.1:1305-3562 GCA_964542855.1 uncultured Roseivirgaceae bacterium | reverse complement strand
TTGCACTGAAGCTTTTTAACCAGCATTTTAAAAGGCCAAAGTCGAGCTTAAGATAATTAAGTATTTTTGTTTATTTCACCGCAAATACCCGCCAGACATGATCAGACCCCTTCTGCTTGTTATTTTCCTTGCTACTGTAGTACAGGCCTGCCAACCCGCTGGTAAACGTTCAGATCAGGAATTACCAATGCCGGCACTGCAGGAACTTACCATTGCTTCAATTCATGAGCACTACCGGAATAAAACGTTTACCAGTGAAGAGCTGGTAGCAGCTTACCTGGAACGCATCCGGGAAAAAGATTCGGTAACCAATGCCATTACCCAGATTAATGCCGATGCCCTGGCAACAGCCCGCAGGCTGGATTCCACGTTCCAGGCTACCGGTAAATTACTCCCGCTGCACGGCGTACCAATTATTGTAAAAGATAACATCAATACCAGAGGGCTGGCAACTACGGCAGGTTCCATGGCCCTGAAAAATTTCATCCCGGAGCAGGATGCATTTATTATCCGGCAGCTTACCGATGCGGGAGCTATAGTAATGGCCAAATCGAATATGGCTGAGTGGGCATTTAGTCCCATGCACTCGGAAAGTTCTACGAATGGAACCACTCGCAATCCGTACAACACTGCGTTTGTTCCGGCCGGTTCCAGTGGAGGAACAGCGGCAGCCGTAGCCACCAATATGGGGGCTGCAGGCCTGGGAACCGATACCGGGAATTCTATTCGTGGCCCTTCGGCCCACTGTGCACTGGTTGGTTTCCGCACTACCCTGGGTTTAATTAGCCGGAGCGGTATTGTGCCCCTGTACCTGCGCAACGATGTGGTTGGCCCGATGTGCCGCACGGTAGAAGATGCTACCCGCCTAATGGAAGTGATGGCCGGCGAAGATCCGCTAGATAGCCTTACGAAGTATTCAGCCGGGAAAGTACGGGAGAATTACACCCAGTACCTGGATGCTAACGGACTGCAGGGTGCCCGGATTGGGGTGCTGGGCGTACTTGGTTACGAGGATGTGAACCCGGAAGTGCTGGCCCTTTTTCAACAGGCGGTAACTGATTTACGAAATGCCGGGGCCGAAGTAGTGGACTCAGTGGCCGTTCCCCAGTTTAACAGTTTGCGCAGGAACCAGTGGTGCGGCGAATTTCGTAAAGACCTGGAAGCATTCCTGGCTACCTACGTACCTGATACCAGCGTGCAAACCCTTGAAGACGTAATAGCTGTAGGTACTGCTTCTGAATTTGCTCGTAACCGGCTGGCCAGAAATGCAGCCAACTCCGGCCGTGGGGGCGAAACCGCTTTGCCCTGCGACAACCCCTATGTCGATGAACTTCGGATTGCTTTTCGCGAAGCAATTGAAAACACCATGGATTCCCTGCAACTGGATGCGCTAATTTACCCGAGCTGGCGGCACAAGCCCGCCCACCTTAACCAGTTTATGGAAGAATACAAAGGTGATAACAGCCAGGTGATTTCCCCTCATACCGGTCAGCCGGCGTTCACCGTCCCCATGGGGTACACGGAAGGAAATTTACCGGCAGGCTTACAGTTCCTGGGTCGCATGTATGCCGAGCCTACGTTGGTAAAACTCACCTACGCTTACGAACAGGCTACTCAGCATCGCAAAGCACCCAGCCTGTAATTATTCCCGGTCAATATTTTTTATCTTCAGATAGAAAATAAATAAACGCACCATGGAAATAACCGATATTCAGTCATTTCTGAAATACTGGGAGCGGGTTAAAGACCGATCGCGCACCCTGTTTGCCGTCATACCACCCGATAAAATTGAATGGACCTACGAGCCGGGTAAATTCACCATTGGCGATACCATCCGGCACCTGGCCCTGGTTGAACGTTTTATGCACGCCGAATGCGCGCAGGGAAAACCCAGCCAGTACGAGGGGTGCAGTGAAGATTACGCCAGGGGATATAATGCCACCCTGAAATTATACGACGACCTGCACGACGAGGCAGCAGAAATTTTCTCGAAATTAACGACGGAACAGTTAAACAGTAAATGCCGCGCCCCGGGCGGACATGCCATTACCGTGTGGAAATTACTTCGCTCCATGGTAGAACACGAAGTTCATCACCGGGGCATGTTGTACGTGTACCTGAACCTGCTGCACGTACAGGTTCCCCCGGTATTCGGCTTTACTTCCGAGCAGGTTATTGAATTTAAAGGTGTGAAGTAAGCAGGGTAGAGCATCCGACCAGTAACCCGGCTACCTTGCAAAAGTTAGATGCATGCAAT
>CAZIWJ010000295.1:0-1205 GCA_964542855.1 uncultured Roseivirgaceae bacterium | reverse complement strand
TTTATCGTTAGCAATTATCCACAGTCGTTCAACATTTTTTGCATGGAAGAAACTAAGCTTAGCCCGGAACTGATGAAAAAGCTGGATCAGCTGTCGAAAAAATTTGCTGCTGAAGGCCAAAACCTGGAAGATTACCTGGAAGGGTTGCTGCATTCCGATTACACCACCTATTGGGACTACATCCGACTGGATACCTTGCTCAGCCTCCAGAATCCCCGCACTACGTTTAAGGATGAGCAGATATTTATTACCTACCACCAGATCACCGAACTGTACTTCAAGCTTATCTTATCTGAAATTAGCCAGGTTGCCGGGGAAGAGGAGATGACTATTCCTGTGTTTATTGATAAGCTTCACCGGGTGAATCGTTACTACGAACAACTGGTGAATTCCTTCTCGGTGCTTACGGAAGGGATGAGCCGGGAAGAGTTTATGATGTTCCGGATGGCATTAATGCCTTCCAGTGGTTTTCAGTCGGTACAGTACCGGCTCATAGAAATTAGTTGTACCAACCTGGTTAACCTGGTGCATCCGGGTGATATACTATGGTTGTCGCCGGATGATTCCATTGAGCAGTACCTCGATAAGCTATACTGGCGCGCCGGGGCACGCAATGCTAAAACTGGTGAAAAATCGCTTACCCTTCGCCAGTTTGAAGATAAATATGAAGAAAAACTGAAGTACCACGCTAAAGCTTATCAACACCTGAATCTGCAACAGAAAAGTAAGCAGTTTCTGAAAAAGGCCAACCAAAAGCAGCAAGCTGAAATAAAAGCAGCTTTAAGACTGCTCGACCAGCAGGCCAACGTACAATGGCCGTTATCGCATTTTAAAGCGGCAGTACGTCATTTATACGCCGACAAAAGAACAAAGGCGGCTACAGGGGGTACAAACTGGCGACAGTACCTGCCGCCCCGCTACCAGCGCATTAATTTCTTCCCCGATTTGTGGAACGAGGAAGAAAAAGAAAACTGGGGCAAATCCTGGGTTCAGGAGCAGCTAAGCTAACCAGCTTCAAATCAGGTATTTATTATAACTTAAGCTTTTGCAGAAACATTGAAAAATGGTTTTCAGCAATGGAAAGGGGGTAAAAGAATACTCCAGGAACCGGGGTTTCCACGCTTTTCTGCCTGCAAAAAAGTGGCTGGCTACACGTTATGTTTCCCTACTCACACACTTTGTGGGATAGTGTCTGTAAATGGCAA
>CAZIWJ010000294.1:0-3581 GCA_964542855.1 uncultured Roseivirgaceae bacterium | reverse complement strand
CCTCTCAATACCTACACTTCCCGGTACGAATACAAGTCCCTGAAACTAGCCGGTTATGCCATTACAATTGAGGTGAAAAAATAAATTATGTGCCCGTACAGGTAACGGAACAGGGCGAGTGTTTGGCTGGCACCAGACTGTTCTTTTCCCCGGATAACCTGATGTAGCATGTGCCCGTTGCTACAAGGAACAGGATTTAAGGGGGAAAATAGCAAAATACAAATTTTGACTGTCTACTTACTTTTTCCTATTTCAATAACTAAGCGCAACGAAAAGATCTTTTCAAACAGCTTCTCATGAGTTTACAAGGAACCATAAAAGGACTACACCACGTTACCGCCACGGTAAACGACGTACAGGAAGATTATGATTTCTACACCCAAACCCTCGGATTACGCCTGGTAAAAGAAACAGTAAACTTCGATGACGAAAATGTTTATCATTTCTACTATGGTAACGAGATTGGCTTACCTTCCACCATTTTCACTACTTTTCCCTATAAAGGGCAAAGCGTGCAACAAGGAACTATCGGTACCGGGCAGGTATTTCAAACATCTTTTAATGTGCCCTCTGCATCTATTGAGTTCTGGAAAAATCGCCTGGTTGCCAATGGGGTAGAGTACGAGGAAATTGACCGCTTCGGCACCCTGATATTAGAGTTCCGCGATCCTTCCGGCCTGTTGCTGGCCATTACTCCGAACGACGAAGACGACCGCCAGCCGCTGTGGTTCCTGCCTGAAATCGGTGAAAAGAACGCCATCGTTGGCATTCACAGTGTTACCCTGCTACTCAGCAAAGCCGAAGAAGCAATTCAGTTCCTTAACCTGTTTGGCTACTCGGTAAAAGAACAGGAAAGCGATATCGTCTGGTTGGAAGCGGGAGATGGTGGTGCCGGAAACACCCTGTTCATTGAAATTGACCCCAAAGCTAAAGTGGGCAAAAACGGGATCGGAACCGTGCACCACGTAGCCCACCGGGTAGCGAACCGGGAGGTACTGGAACAGGTAAGAGATTTTGTAATTAACGACCTGCAACTACAGCCCACCGAAGTAAAAGACCGCAAGTACTTCAAGTCGATTTATTTCCGCATCCCGGGAGGCGTATTGTTCGAAGTAGCTACCGAAGATCCCGGCTTTATGATCGACGAACCCAAAGACCGCCTGGGTACCGGCCTCATGCTGCCCAACTGGCAGGAAGAACGCCGTGAGCAGATTGAAACCAGTTTACTGCCTTACAAGCGATAGGGCTTATTGTATCCTCTTATTTAGAAATACCAGTATGCGTGCCCTGTGGGGTATACATTTAAATGAAAGAATTAGTATATTCAGGTAAACTGTACTGATATGCCGGTAACGCTGAAACAAAACCCGCAGCGGATTCTTCATGCCCACGATGTGATGCACCTACCCTACCCGGTGCAGCAATACCTTCGCCGTACCGGTGCTCTGGGCAGCAACATGGTAAATACCGTATTTCTGAAACAACGCGGCCTTTTCAAGGTAAACGGTAAACAGTGGAAACCCATTAAAGCCCGGCAATGGGTAAATATTCCCAACTGCGAATTTACCTGGAAAGCCCGACTTGGCGTGGTCAGGGTAGTCGACGAGTACAAAAACGGCAAAGGAAGGCTGGCGGTGAGTTTATTAAACCTGGTTAAATTGTCAGTATTGAAGGGAAAGGAAATGGATGCAGGTGAACTACACCGGTTTCTTACAGAAATTATCTGGTACCCTACCGCCTTTAGCGCCCCTTACATCAGCTGGAAATCAGTTAACGATTTCGCAGCCGAAGCTACGCTTACCCTGAAACAACTGGTAGTATCGGCCACTTTTCATTTTAACCAGCACTATAAAATAACTTCCATTACGGCCAGACGATACCGCGAAACAAACGGCAGGTTTGAACTGGCCAACTGGGAAATTGATAACCTGGAATATACCACCTTTAATAGCATCTCCCTGCCTTACAAAGCACATGTAAACTGGAACCTACCGGAAGGAGCGCAATGTTATTATAAGCTAGAAATCACTGATATTTCTTACAATTATGCAGTTTAGCCCGGTTGTACCACCCCTCTACTTACCAATAACTGGAAGAAAATAGTATATTCCGGCGCACAAACGTTCTTCTTACCGCATGCTAAATAAGAATTGGCAGATTAAGTTGTTCCCGGTTATTTTCCTGGCTGGCGTCGGGGCTTTTCTTACCTTTCAGTCCGCTTATGCCCAGCAGGACAGTACCCGGCAGCTGGAAATTAACGGGCTTCCGTATGCCGCTTACCAGCCCGAAACCAGCGTATCGTTCGGAATCATCAGTAACTTTTCTTTTTACCCCTCGCCGGAAGATGTGAAAGCATCGATTGTTGTTGCCGGCATTCAATACACCTTACGGAACCAGTACTCAGCTTTTAGCCGCTACGGCATTTACCTGGGAGGGGAACGGTATTTTCAGCAGGGAGAAGTGCGCTTTAATTACTACCCCGACCGCTATTACGGCATCGGACCGCAAACCACGGAAGATGACCGGGAGGATATAGCCTACAATTCGCTTTTCCTGGATCATACGGGGTACCGGAAAATAAAAAGCAACGTATTTGCCGGATTACGGGCCCGCGCCTACCGCCGGTTTAACGTGGAGGTGCCCGAAGAAAGCGACCTGATTGAAAATAATATCCCCGGCGTGAACGGGTATACTTCCATTGGAATTGGGCCTGCCTTCCTGCTCGATACGCGCGATAACCTGGCCAGCACCTATACCGGCACCTACCTCGATATCAATGCGGTTTTTCATCCTGGCTTCCTGGGGAACAATTACCCGTTTAACCGGCTGCGCGTCGACGCCCGACACTTCATAAGCCTGCCCCAAACCCGGATACTGGCTTTCCAGTTTCTCGGGTTATTCAACACCGGCGGCACCCCACCGTTCAAGGAAATGGCCGAACTGGGCGGCCGGATGATTATGCGGGGGTTCTTCCTGGGGCGTTACCGCGATAACGTGCTCATGGCTTCCCAGGCCGAATTTCGTACTCCCCTCTTCTGGCGGTTTGGCCTGGTAGGGTTTATGGCCGCCGGACAGGTAGCTCCCGGACTGGGCGAATTTAATGGCCCGTTACAATATGCCGGGGGGCTGGGCTTGCGGTTTACCCTGAACGAAAAGGAACGGGTGAAAATCCGCTGCGATTTTGCCGTTGGCCCCGGCACCACCGGGCTATATTTCGAGATTAACGAGGCCTTCTAGAATCATTAAAAGCCAGCAAGCAGCCCAGAAGCTAAATATTTTAATCCTCATAATTTACATACTGAATGGAGAGCGGATAGCTATTGGATATGTAAGCAATAATACTTACATTAATTGTATTGAAATTTTGCATAGGATAGATAAGCTTGGATCATGCGTAAGAGACAGCGTAAATGGTTCGGCAATGCAAATTATATTTTCTGTCAGTATAATACACAGTGGCGGTAGTTTAGCACCATACGTAGCTGCAGCGCTCGGGTGTACCATAAAAAGTTTTTAATCTTTAATTATTAAATCATAAACTTATGAACAGGTATTTATATATATCAACTCTTTTTGTGATT
>CAZIWJ010000293.1:0-3596 GCA_964542855.1 uncultured Roseivirgaceae bacterium | reverse complement strand
AATAAGCCTGAGAGGATATTCTCATCTGTTTGTTCCTGTAAATGAATGCTGCCTGTATTCCGGCTACTTCGCATGTTCACTTATTTCTTGTTGAGCACTGCCAGTGTTATACGGCTAATGCACACCAACTGTTCATCTTCATTGGTGATCCTGATTTCCCAGATGTGCGTAGACCGTCCCGTATGAACGGGTCGGGCTGTACCGTGCACAAAACCGCGGGTTGCTGACTTAACGTGGTTAGCATTTATTTCAAGCCCTACACAAGCCTGCTTTTCCTGGTCCACACTCATGCCGGCTGCTACACTGCCCAGTGTTTCGGCAAGTACCACGGAAGCACCCCCGTGTAACAAACCATAAGGCTGTTTAGTGCGTTCATCTACTGGCATTTTAGCACTGATAAAATCTTTTCCCACGTCGGTAAACTCAATGCCCACGTGCGAAAGCATGTTTCCCTGGGTCATAGCATTCAGGGACTCGAGACTTGCTGCTGGATTTATCATGAAAACAATTAAATTTAACGCTTAAATAACTAAACTCTGTAGTGATTACAAAGCAATTATACATAATCCGTCACGGTCAAACCGATTATAACCTGCAGGGTATCGTGCAGGGTAGCGGGGTAAATTCGTCGCTTAACGAAACCGGAAGGAAGCAGGCTGAAGCCTTTTACAGGAAGTACAATCGTATCCCTTTTCAGCGAATTTACACCTCGGCGCTGAAACGTACCCACGAAACCGTTCATCCGTTCATTAATCGTAATATTCCCCACACCCAACTGGCCGGGCTAAATGAAATAAACTGGGGGCGGCACGAAGGAATGCGCCCTACTCCCGATGAAAAAGCATACTATAACGGTGTTATTTCTTCCTGGCGGTCCGGGGAAGTAAACCGGGCCGTAGATAAGGGGGAAAGCCCTGTGGCCGTACAGCAACGCCAGGCTATAGCATTGGAAAAAATTCTTACCGACCCGGAAGAACTGGCTTTAATCTGTATGCACGGCAGAGCCATGCGCATTTTCCTCTGCTTAATGCTCGATATTCCCCTGAAGGAAATGGATACCTTTGAGCATACTAACCTCTGCCTCTACGTACTCGAGCACAATTCCAACACCTTTAAACTGAAAGTAAGGAACGATACTGATCATCTGCTACACCTCGGCTAGTTAAACCTGTAACCTCTGGCCCCGTGTATATTCTTAGACGAAACCGATATCCATGAACTTCAATAAAAGAACACTTATCCTTATTTATAACTTTGAAGACCGCGGTGGTCGCGAGGCGTTAGCGTATGCCAAATCGATAAACGACAATATTGAAGAGTACGACATTTCTAAAACCCACCTCACTGCCCGGCATTTGGCTGAGATTATTAAGCGCCTGGATGTTCCGGCTACCGACCTGGTAAGCCCCAAGTCGGAAAATTACCATAAAATAGAGGGGAAAGACTTTGAAGAAATGGATTTATTGTCTCTGCTTGCAGAAGACCATTCGCTACTGAAAACTCCTATTGTGATAATGAATAACAGGGGAGTTATATGCGATATACCTTCCGACGTTTTAAGGTTGGCGCCGGAAAAAGGAGGGGGAAAAGATATTAACGAGGCTTAGTTACCTCACCTGGTTTTGGAGGTAAACTTTAAACGTAGAGCCTACATTTATTTCGCTTTCCACTTCAATAAAACCACCCAGTTCCTCAACCATCGATTTTACCAGGTATAAACCCACACCTTTGCCTTTGTTATTGCCGTGAAAGCGTTTAAACGGCTGAAATAACCGTTGCTGCACGTTATCCATATCCATACCCAGCCCGTTATCACTTACAATTACACAATTATATTCACCGAAAGGTACGGAGCTGATTTCCAGCACCAGCTGGCGACGGGTAGATCGAAACTTAATCGAGTTTCCAATCAACTGCTGTAATACGCTTTTTACGATGGCTTCGGGATAAACTACGTGGGGGGCATCCTTAAAATCAGCCTCCATCACCACCCCATTGGCCTCGTTCAGTTCTAACGATTTCCCCTGCTTTACTTCGTCGAGTACCATTGACAAGTCCACCAGGCCAGGCTCAACCGACACGTCACTCTGAAATACCAGCAAGTCCAGTAAGCTCTTGAATAAACTATCCAGCTCAGCCGCTGCAGTATTCATCATATTAAAATAAGAGGCATTCTCGTCATCTTCGCTTGTGCTTGCTTTTACCAGTTGAATTAAACCAAGAATGCTGGCAACCGGGGCACGCAAATCGTGCGATAATACGTAGGCAAACTGATTCAGTCGCTCGTGAGCAATTTGAAGGCTTCTATCCTTTCGGGCCAGTTCCTGCTCCAGTTTAGTCTGATTTTTCGCAATAGTTTGGTACGGTGGGTTATCTGCAGGTAAACCAACTGCCTGAATTTTGGCTCCATTACTGGAATTATCACTGCTAACTTCCTCCGCTGTAATGATTAGCGGAGGATTTTTCCTTTTACTATCTACTCGTTTATTTACCTTGTTCTGCACGTCTAACTCACTTACTACAATTAAATCGTACTGTTTATCCTGTTTCAACTTTTCATCGAGCTCTAACAGGCTGGAAGTATCTATATTCGCATCATTAATACCCTTGTTATTAAGCCAGGCGTCTAACTTACGGCTGTTTAATTTATCATCTTCTACTAGTAGAATATCCAACATAAAACCTTTTTCAAGCAACACTACCGATCTCACCAAAACAGGGGAATTTGGGTAATTAAGTTACATCGTAATATTATCGGGCTCATTGTAATAATACGTAACCAATTCCCTTCATCCTTTTCATTCAACTGGCTCATGCACATAAGTTAATTACATGATAAAAAAGGATAACAGGTTTTCTATTCTGTTCCCATTAATCATCACCCGGGCCGGTTTGCGTGCAATTACGTTAACTAACATTTTACCTGTTGTAGCCTAAAGCGCTACTCATCAAATGTAATCATGATTTTTCACTAAAGTGGTATCAGGAAAATGGTTTGTGGAGTGGTTGTATTGTTAAACCATTTTATGTTTTAATCTGCTGGCAAGGAGCAAAAACTAAAGTAAACCTTGCATGGTCGTTTATAAAAAAATAGCGTGCAATGATGCACGCTATTCTAGTCTGGGTTGGAATGAAATTGTAAAACAGCTGAAAAACAGGTTAAGCTTTTTTCTTGCCACGCTTGGCTTTTTTAGGTTCCTCAATTACTTCGTCTTCGTCTACGTCGGCCAGAATTCTTCCCGAATATTCATCGAAAACAATTCTTTTCTTTTCCTTGATTTCAACAATACGCTGAGGTGGAATTAAAATATTACAGCCATCGGCAGCTCCTCTTTTTACCGATACCACGGCCAGCCCGTTCGACAATGATCTGCGCAGCCGCTCGTAATAATTCAGTAACTTGGGTTCGATAGACTTTGTAGCTTCTTCCCGCTTTTTGTTTAGCGCTACCTCGTCGTCTTTGCTTTCGGCCATGATAACCTCCAGCTCTTCTTTTTTGTGATTGAGGTCCTGCGTACGGTCTTCAATCATTTTTTCGGTGACGCCAAGCTCTTCTTTCTTGGCTTCTATTTTAACCCTGGCTTCCTTGATGCGTT
>CAZIWJ010000292.1:0-3602 GCA_964542855.1 uncultured Roseivirgaceae bacterium | reverse complement strand
ACCCATTACTTTTCTTTCGCTGATGAAGGGCTGCTTTAGCAGCCTTTCATTTATGCTAACGGTTAGCCGTTATTAAAATCAGGGTAGGAGAGGGGCTGTAAGCAGAAACAGGTAGCCAACAACGGTTCTGTGATACGAGCTGTCATGATTTTTGCTTCATCCTCCATTGAATTTCAATCGGGCGAGCAAGCATCACCCGACAAAAATTCAATACCCGCAGCAATCCTTTGTCCTGTAAACAGGCCAAACCATTGCCTTTTTCAGCGCTGCAAAAATACACGCCAGCTCGTATTGCGAACAGGAAACGGCGGTCTGATTGATCATGATTATTGATTAAACAAAAATACACGCCAATCAGACAGGTAGATGATTGATGGTGAGTGGTTCATGGTTCTTGCTAAAGAGCAATAACTCATGCCAACTCACCGGAAAGATTAAAAGACAAAAGGGGAAAGAAAATCAGGGGGTAAAAAGCAAGTAAAAAGTATATTATTTTAATACTAATTAAAGCAATTAAAAGCGTAAAAATACTTGTAAATATCATTTATATAAAGTATATTTATATCATAATCAAACAACAAAATCATATTCTTATGGCGACTAAAACAAAGTCAACCACCAAAACGGCAGCATCCGTTGAAGCGACTCCAATCCGTTACCTTGAAGGTAGCCCTAAAGGATACCGGGCAGATGCCAAAACCGGTAGTTTCAATATCAACGGGCGTACTCATGTAGGGCACGAATTAACCATTCAGCCAATTGCTTACCGATTCTTCAAAGACGACCTGTTTGGCCGAGGGTTTATCGAGTGGGCAGAAGTCTTTTTCATAGACGACAAGAACTGTCTCTCATGCCTGATGTTTAACGGGGTTTCCCTGCAGAACTTCAAGCAGTTTGCCAGTGAGTTGTTTTATGAAGATTGCGGGTTAACCGACATTCGGATAGACATATCCTGGACAAAGCAGAAGAACGAAAAGGTTAACGCTACTTATCACGTAGCAACGTTTGAGGTAGTAGAGGTATTAAATGATGAAGCAAAAGAAGCCGTGCAAGACCTTGTCTCCAACGTACGGATTTACCGTGCAGATACATTGACACCCAATGCTTTCATATACGACCAGCGCAATTTCTTTATTCCGGACAATATGAAGCCGGAGGAGATTGTAGAAGGAGAAAAGGAGCAATTACGGGCTTAAGATGAAGTTGGGTAGCTGTGCGACCAGCTACCCATCAAACAACAAATTAATTAAAGCGACTAAACTTCAATTAACTATGACAAATCTAGTAAATTTTACGGCATCTTCATTAGAGAAAACTTTAAACTGGGAAGCTGAAAAACATCCTATTTACCGGGCTGATGGTACCATCATTGAAGGATGGGCAGAAGTTCGGCGAGATGATAACAACGAGGTATTAAATATCTGTAAATCCTCTTACAACATTGAATCAAATAAAACACTGGTTGACAATGCTAACCTTTTGGCTGAAAAAACAGGTTTTGAAGTAGCCGGTTTCGATACCTTTCAGGGTGGGCGAAAAGTATTAGCTTTCCTCAAGAACCCCGACATGAACCAGATCGGTGGAAACAATATGCAGGATTACCTCCTGATCGGTAATTCCCATGACTACAGCAGTTCTTTCTGGATTGGTAACACTTCTGTTATGCTAAGATGCAGCAACCAGTTTACCTATTCTAATAAGCAGTTTTCTGTTCGTCATACAACTAATAACCAGGATAGAATAGACAACCTGATTAAAGGGTTTGAACGCTACATTTCGCAAAATGAATTGCTGTATCAGGATTTCAACAAGCTACTGAATACTGAAATCGACAGTGAAACGATTGATCGGGTGGTGAATAGGGTAGTGGGTATTAATGCCAGGGATATCCCCAGCACAAGAAAAATTAATATCAAAAAGGATATTATTTCTTCGGTGCACCGTGAGTGCTTCGATTTAGGGCGAAATGCTTGGGGGCTCTTTAACGGGTTTACCCATTATACCACTCATGTGAAAAACACCAGGGAAAAAATTTATGGCAATGCCCTTGGATCCGTAGCCGACCTCAATGCAGATGCATTTAACCAGTGCCTTCTGTTGGGCGAAAACTAAACCTGAAAACGGGCCCCTCCGGGGCCTTCTTTTCCTCTCTACCTCAAATCGTACACTCATGATAACAACTCAATACCTCATCCATTTTGATAAGCCTTTCCACGGTAATCGCCACTTGCTGGGCCAGTGCAAAAAAGGTACACTCACTGAAACACTTGCTTCTTATCGCTTCGGTAAATCAACCCTGTTCAGACAGTTAAGTCAGTATGGGGTTTCCTGGCAGCTTACTCACGTACAGCATGTTCGAAAAATCAGGGAACTTGTTACCTGCCCCGTTTGTGCCGACAAAAGAAGGCCGTACCGCAACCGGCCTTATTTCCAGCGACCGGAAATATCCAATTCCGATCTTGGCATTTACTGGCATTACCTGAATAAAATTCCCTACACAGTCCCCAAAGGAGTATTTCGCCTGGGTAGTGCGGTACACGAGGCGATCCTGGAACCGACAAAGTTTCAACCGGAAAATTTTAAAGGTGTAGACCTGGATATGGTAAATCGCTGCGTTGACCTGTTTCATTGTTCAAATGAAGCTACCGAATTACTTAAAGGGACCACGTGCGAAACGGAAAAATACAGTGCACATTCTTCCACCGGGGTTCCTATCCGGGGCAAAGCGGATATATTGGAGGAAAATACGGTCATAGACCTGAAAACCACTTCGGCAAGAAGCCAGCAGGAGTTTGAGGAAGCCTGTCTGAAGTACGGGTATGACAGGTCCATGGCCTTTTACAGTGATCTTTTCCAGTGTGAGGCTATCATGCTGGTTGGGATTAGCAAGACCAGTAGAAAGCTCTTTTTTCTTGATTATAAATACAACAGCCCTTTCATTGAAAAGGGGCGAAAGAAATATGAGTTCCTGCTAAACAAACTAGCAGGGGATACCCTGGGCAAAAAGTACATTTATGCAATTCGTAAAGCTTATTCAACGTAAACAAGATGGCAAAAAAAAGTAAAGTGACTGTACCCTATGATGAGGGTACAGTCAAATCCCGTGTAGGTCAGGTAAGTGACAAACTATTCTCCTACATGGACCAGAAGGAAATTACAGCCTACAAACTGGCTAAGGAAATTAATGCCTTTCCAGCGAACTTTTACGCTGTACGCGACAAAAAGACTTTGCCTTCGGCAGAAACCATCATTGCCATAAAACAGGTCCTTCCAGACCTTAATCTAAACCACTTGTTTGGCGATGATAAGGAACTGGAAACTGGGAAAGAAATCCAGCGACTAAAGGATATCATCCTTGATCTGGAGAAAGAAAAAAAAGAGCTAAAAGAAACAGTTTCGGATATTATGAAACGGCTTGATCAGGTTTATGAACGACTTGATACGCGGGCATAAGAGTAAATCTTTCATGTTAGAGCGGGTTTGGAAAAATGAACAAATAAAAGTGCGTATCAGTAAGCAAGGGTAACTATCAAATTTCCTGCAACATGAAAAATTACCCAAGCGATATAACTGATACCGGTGGTAACTTGTAGAAAGATGTA
>CAZIWJ010000291.1:0-3643 GCA_964542855.1 uncultured Roseivirgaceae bacterium | reverse complement strand
AGAATCGGGGGGCTGATGGAAAGTAAAACCATCAGAAACATGTGGTGGGCAGGTGTTCACCCCGAATCGGTAAACGAATTCCGGGCCGCTTCGGTAAGGGGAGTAAGCAACTACGTGGCCGATGGTGTGGTAGTAACCGACGGATCGGTAAGGTACGACACGGAGGGAAACATTATCCGCGATACGCGTTCTTACGAACCCAACACCCAGGCTGTAAACTACGAAACTTACATGACCACTTTTCATTCGCGTTCGTACGGCAATCACTTTTACGACGAAAGCTTTGTGAAATTGCGGGAAGTTACCCTGAGCTATAACGTACCGGAACAATGGCTCGAACGCACCTTTTTTACCAACGCAACGGTATCGCTCATTGGGAGAAACCTGCTCATGATTGCTTCAGTAGATTACCTCGATCCGGATTCAGGAACCGACCAGAGTATGCAAACCCCATCGATGAGAAATATCGGTTTCCACGTTAATGTTAAATTTTAAATACCGAGTAATTGAAAAAAATACTTGCAGCCTATATCCTGCTCCTCCTGGCTACTGCCTGCCAGGATTACGAGGAGTTTCAAATGGACCCGAACAGCACCACAGAAGCCAATCCGGGCCTGCTGCTAACGAACATCGAGGTTAGTGCTTTCAACTCTATCGATTTAAACGCGGCTATGGCCTGCCGGTACCTGGTAAATGTAAACCTGGTAGATGACTTTCAGTATTATGCCTGGGATCGGGCCAGCTTCGGGTTTTATAACCTGCTGAGGCAGGTAGGTAAAATGGAGGAAGAGGCCCGGGCCGATAACAACACCAACTACCTGGCTATTGCCAAATTCTTTAAAGCTTATGCTTTTGAACAAATTACCCGGCAGTTTGGCGATATTCCGTTTTCAGAGGCCTTAAAAGCAGAAGAACTGGTCATCACCCCCGCTTACGATGAACAGAAAACGGTATACCTGGGCCTGTTAAACTTGCTGGAAGAAGCCAACGAATTAATCGATCCCGCTGCCGATCCTATTACGGGCGACATTGTTTATGCCGGCGATATTACCAGGTGGCAGAAGCTTATTAATTCGTACAGGTTACGAGTACTGATGAGCCTGTCTTTGAAAGAAAATGATGCCGATTTAAATTTGGCTGCCAGTTTCAATGAAATATTCAGCAACCCCGGCCGGTATCCCATCATGGAATCGGTAGCCGACAATTGCCGGTATACTTATTCGGAAGAAACCGGCAACACCTACCCATTCTGGAGAAGTGCTTCTATTACTACTTCTTATATCCTGGAAGAGTCGTTCGTGGATCAACTAAAGGCACTGGATGACCCCCGTTTATTTGAAATTGCTGCCCCTGAGATTCAGGCTGGCGATTCCAGTATATTCAGTTTCAGCAGTTACGGCGGCTTTAACGGAAGTGCACCCATCGATGAAAACGCTGCCCGGTTAAGCGCGGGAGAAGGCTCTCCTTTAAACGAACGGTACATCGAAGACCCTGAAGCCGAACCCAACCTGGCCCTTGGATTTGCCGAACTCAGCTTTACACTGGCAGAAGCAGCCAACCGGGGGTGGATCAATGCGGGGGCCGCTGGTTTTTACGAAGCGGGCATTCGGGCTTCCATGCGGTTTTACAACGTTAATGCCACGGCAATTGATAATTACCTGGCCCAACCGGAAGTACAGTATAACCCGGCCACTGGGCTGGAACAAATACTGACCCAGAAATACCTGGCCATGTTCCTTAATTCGGGCTGGGAACCCTTTTATAACAACCGCAGAGCCGGAATACCGGTGTTCGATACCAGTGGGGGTGCCACCCTGAACCAGGACAGGGTGCCCAAAAGGTGGATGTATCCTACTTCTGAAATTAACCAGAACCAAAGCAACCTGGAAGCAGCCATTCAAAGGCAGTACCCCGATGGAGATAATGTTAACGGCGTCATGTGGTCGATCGACCCTCAATAACTTAACGATAAAAGAAGCATGATCATTTTATCTTATCGAAGAGCGTTTGCCTTGCTGTCCGGTAATCTGTTAACCTCGCTTCACGGTAAACAAATAATATGCTTACCACGTAATTGTACTGGCAATTCACTTACCCAAATACGTATCGGTTACTCCTGAACCCAGTTAATTTTGAAACATAAAATCGTTAATATATTCTTTGTAACGGGTATCCTACTCAGTGGCTTGTTATTTTCCTGCACGGAAGAGGAAATTATTAATGACGAATCCACGACCGTAGCCCTGGATAATATCCGGGTAAGCTCTTTCAACGTCAGGTTTACCAACCTCGATGATGGCAATAACCGGTGGCGCAAGCGCAGGGATGATGTGGTTAACTTTTTGCGGGTTGAAGACCTGGATATTATCGGCATGCAGGAAGTACTAAACTCCCAGGTGCTTTTCCTGGAAGCTAACCTGGGCAATTACACCCGCATTGGTGTGGGAAGAGACGATGGGGTACGAGCCGGTGAATACGCCCCGGTTTTCGTTAAAAAAGCCCGGTTCGAGGTACTGGACAGTGGTAATTTCTGGTTGTCGGAAACGCCCGAAATCCCTTCCATCGGTTGGGATGCTGTGCTTAATAGAATTTGCACCTACGCCCATTTATCGGACCTGAAAACCGGGCAGGAAGTGTACATTTTCAATACCCACTTCGACCAGTCGGGAAGCACCGCCAGGATTCGAAGTGCTTCACTTATTTTAGACAGCATTCAAAGTAAACTGGATCAGAACATCCGCGTGGTATTAACCGGCGATTTAAATGTAGAACCTCGAACAGCAGTTTACAATACCCTGACAGAAGTTTTAGAAGATAGTTTTAATGCCAACGCACGCTTCGGACCCGTTGGAACCTTTAACAGTTTTGATGTAGGTGGCAACCATAACCGCCGAATCGACTATGTTCTTTTCAAAGGATTCCGTTCATTGCGTTATGAAACGGTTAGCGCCGTAATTAATGGAAGATATTTATCCGATCACTTTCCTGTAATTTCAACACTGGCCTACCGGCCATTTAATAATTAATATTTAAGTTTAATTTGAATGAGTAATATGAAAACTACCAGAAATTTTTTATTCATCGCATTAATGGGACTGGCAGGTGTGCTGGTTAGCTGCGACGATGAGGAAACCGCCGATTCAACCGTTTCTTTCAGCGATCCTAGTGTAACCATTAACACCGATGATTTAAGTCCTGTAACCGTATCGATGAATATTGAACCGGCTGCTCCTTCCAATTCTACAATTAGCATTATTGTAACCGGGGCTACTTACGGCGAAAGTTTTACCACCGATCCTGCCCTGGCAAATGGACAAATTGATGTATCGGTTGCCCAGGGAGCCACCACCGCTGAGTTTACCATTATTCCCGATGAGGAAGGGGTAGGCTTTGAAGATATCACGTTAGAGTTTGAAATTATTACCGTGGGAAGTGGACTGGCCACGGATGAATTCGATGGCCGCTTCCTCGATTTCACCATCGAGAATAACCGCGATCCGGGTTCCGGGCTACCTTTCACCGAAACTTTCAACAATTGTGGCCCTGACGGCAACGGCGAGGCCATACAAGAAGGCTGGGAGGAAGTAATCGTTGAGCAAAACTCTTTTGGTACTGGTGGGTTTTTCTGTTATTCCGGTCAGTC
>CAZIWJ010000290.1:0-3722 GCA_964542855.1 uncultured Roseivirgaceae bacterium | reverse complement strand
CATAAACTACATTTTTAGGTGGTCCGATATACTCGGTAGTTCCTAAAAACAACGCGATCCTGCACCTGCACCCTGTTATGAAGCAGGGTTAGTCTACCAAAATTCAATTTTTCCCCTGCTTCATTGAATTCGGGGGAAGAACAATATACTGGGTCGTAGACTTAACATCTATCATGATGAGCTTTAACAGGAAGTAGTGGCGGTTAATTACATTCATCAACTTATTGTGGGTAAGCTTTTTAGCTGCAGGCCAATCCGTTTCAGTTTTAATCCTTTACTACTAAACATTAACCCTGGTATACTGAAGCAGGCACTTTTTGCTAGTAATAGATAATCTTTAAACTAGGCCACAACCAGGTAAAAAATTGGGTGCACCATTCTTCAATGGCTTGTAAACAGGTGCTTTTCCTTTTAGCTGATCAGTAAGTTCCTGTATGCCAGTACCTCACGGATGCATGAAGTGATTAATTTCTTGCCCTATCATAAATTAAGCCAGCTTCGCGTGCGAACCATCACAAAACGGTGGGTTACTGGTCTGCTTGCAAAGGCACATGGCTGCTTTTTTATTTTCTTCAGGTTTAATCACTTCCGGGGCAAACCCCGACCCTTTATGAGCACCGTTGCACCAGGGTTGGTTTGATGATAACCCGCAACTGCACCAGGCGTAAGTTTTACCAGCTTCCAGTTCCTGCATAACGGGAGCTTTTCCGGCAACTTTTGGATTGTTCATGGTATTAATTTGTTAGTTTATAGTTTAATAAGTTAACCCATTACAGGTTTGTTTTAAATTCAGCTTATTATCTCTTTCACCGTTTCCTGAAATCTGGTGTAAAGCAAGATACCAGATGGAGTTATGCATTATTTAGTGAGATTCTTTACCGTTCGTACTGCTCTTTTTAACTTAAAAGTTAACTCTATCAACCGACTTCCGTACGGAAAAATCCGGTTGTAGTAAACCCGACTATTAACTCGTGAGCACTTCGTACTTCACCCCATCTATTCCATCCAGGGCTTTGAAAAGCTGGTTGCTGGGCTGAATGCGGTAGCGCCGGGAAAGCATTTCAACCTTAATGTTCTCTAACTCGTCTACCACACTCATTTTCAGTGCCATAGATCCCTGGTTGGTTTCGGCAAGTTGATGGATGTGGTGAATCATTTCATCATTCAGGCTGTACATATTAAGCTTCAGGCGAATACCCTTGCATAGTTTTTCCCGGAGTTCACTGAGTAGCTGGATTGTAGTTGGCCGGAACTGCCACTGCCCTTCCGACTGGTACTTCTCCTCTACCCTGCCCCGCATAAACAGGAATTCACCCTCCCGGATCAGGTGGCGGTTTTCCATGTACTTCTCGCCGAACATCATTAGTTCAATCATGGCTTCATAGTCTTCTACACCAAAAATACCAAAAGGATTGCCTTTCCGCGACTGTTTCTCAACGGCCATATTTACAATGCCGGCTACGCTGATTTCCTGATTTTTATAATTATCGATCTGATCAAGTGTACAGGTAGAAAAATTTTCAATTTCCAGTTTAAACTGGTCGAGCGGGTGCCCGGAAACGTAAAATCCCAGCACCTCTTTTTCGTGCCTCAACTTTTCAATACTAGAATAGGGGGCTACATCCACCACCTTAGGACGAGGAATATCCATTCCCCCTCCTCCACCAAACAGCGACTGCTGCGCCGACTCCAGTTCCTGCTGCCGCTTCCCGGCGTAGCGGGCGGCTTTTTCAATTAAATGATGATCGCCATCCGGGGCAAAATTATACTGTTTCCGATGATACTCCGGAAAACAATCGAAAGCCCCGGCGTAAGCCAGGCATTCCAGGGTTTTTTTATTCACACTTTTGGTGAGCGTACGCTCAGCGAAGGTGAAGAAGTCCGGGTAAGCCCCCTTTTCATTCCGCTCTTCAATAATCGTAGTAATGGCGGCTTCACCAGCCCCTTTCACCGCTCCCAGCCCAAAGCGGACTTTACCTTCTTTGTTCACCCCGAAATTATAACTGCTTTCATTAATGTCGGGTCCCAGCACCGAAACCCCCAGCTTGCGACATTCATCCATGAACAGGGTTACTTTGTCGGTTTTGTCCATGTTGTGGGTTAATACGGCCGACATGTATTCCGCCGTATAATTGGCCTTCAGGTAGGCAGTTTGGTAGGCCAGTACCGAATAAGCTGCTGAGTGGGAACGGTTGAAGCCATATTGGGCAAATTTCTCCATGATATTGAATACATCTTCGGCTTGCTTTTCTTCTATGCCATGAATTTCTTTTGCACCATTAATGAACACCACTCGCTGCTTGTTCATCTCTTCCATCTTCTTCTTACCCATTGCGCGGCGCAGCAAATCGGCACCACCCAGGGAGTAGCCCGCCAGGATTTGGGCTGTTTGCATGATCTGCTCCTGGTAAACCATAATACCGTAAGTATTTTTCAAAATCGGCTCTAACAGCTCGTGTGGATAGCTCACGTCTTCCTTGCCGTGCTTCCGGTTAATAAAGTTCGGTATAAACTGCATAGGGCCCGGACGGTACAGGGCGTTCATGGCAATAAGGTCTTCAATGTTGGTGGGCTTTAACTTTTGCATCCACTGCCGCATCCCTTCCGATTCAAACTGGAATATCCCAATGGTTTCTCCCCGTTGAAATAACTGGTAGGTTTTTTCATCATTTAGCGGGATATCGTCTATGTTAATGTTTACATCGTGGTTCTGCTTAATTAACCCGATGGCGGTATTAATAATAGACAGGGTTTTAAGGCCCAGGAAGTCCATTTTCAGCATCCCGGCGTTTTCCACGATAGACCCGTCGAACTGGGTAACCAGCAGGTCGGAGTCCTTATCCGTTTTCACCGGGATAAAATCGGAAATATCGTCGGGGGCAATAATCACACCGGCGGCATGGATACCGGTATTGCGAACCGAACCCACCATTTTTTCAGCCTGTTCCAGGATGCTGGCTACCTTGTCATTGCCGTTTCTCAGCTTAACCAGTTCCGGTTCCTGTTCGTAAGCTTCGGCGAATGTAGTACCGGGTTTATCGGGTACCAGCTTGGCAACCCGGTTCGATTCAGCAATGGGCAGCTCCTGCACCCGGGCCACATCACGGATGGCCGATTTCGGGGCCATAGTACCAAAAGTAATAATCTGGGCCACCTGGCTCTGGCCGTATTTTTTAACCACGTAATCGATAACCCGCTGGCGGCCTTCATCATCAAAGTCAATATCTATATCGGGCATGCTTACCCGCTCCGGGTTCAGGAAACGTTCGAACAGCAAGTTGTACCGTATAGGGTCGATATTGGTAATCCCGATGCAGTAGGCAACCACCGAACCGGCTGCCGACCCCCTACCCGGCCCAACGGATACCCCAATATCCCGGGCTGCCCGAATAAAATCCTGCACAATTAAAAAGTAACCGGGAAAGCCCATGTTCTTAATGATGGAAAGCTCATGATCGATGCGCTCGGTAATTTCAAGCGTTACTTCCCCGTACCTGTTTTTAGCCCCTTCGTATGAAAGGTGGCGCAGGAAATCGTCCTGGTCGGTGAAATTTTCCGGTATCTCAAATTTAGGGAGTAGAATTTCCTGCTTCAGAGTAAGCGGACAGGTTTTCTTTACCAGCTCTTCAATGTTGCTGATTGCCTGGGGAATATCGGCAAACAGCTGGTTCATTTCTTCCGGTGTTTTGAAGTAAAACTCATTGTTTGGCATCGCAAAGCGA
>CAZIWJ010000289.1:0-3737 GCA_964542855.1 uncultured Roseivirgaceae bacterium | reverse complement strand
TTTATTGCTTGCTTACGGGTTCCTGGCCCCAAGAATTACCCACGATTCCTGCCCTTTAGCATAAGGGGTAGCTTCGCAACCGCAGAATTCGCTCAGAAAATCGGCCAGCGACCTGGCGTAGTCGTTCGGCCCTACCGGCGTATCATCCAGCTCTCCCACAAAATTCCGCTTGCGTACCTGCCGGGGCATCCGCACGAAGGGGTACCGCAGTTCATTAATGCCCGACCCCACCGGGTTGGCAAACGAATTGTTCACGCTTTCTTCGCTTACCCAGTAGGCAATACCTTCCCGAAAAGTGCCATTTTCGTTACAATCGCTATTCAACTTGTACCCGGCATCCTGCGTAACCACGATGTTCAGCGGCACCTTACGTGCATCGGTTGCTGCCAGGTCGGCCGCGAAATTCTGTATCTGCGTGGCTACCAGGGGCATTACCTTGTTAACTGCATCCTTCATCAGGTCGATTTTCGGGTCGATGCGCGATTCCCTGGAGCGATCGGTATAGGTACCAATAACTTCCTTGGTGTAGGAATCGAGCACACTCATGGTAACCTGCATGTACCGGCTGGGGCCGGTTTCCTTTATTTCCCACAGCAGGTCTATAATCAGGTCGGAAGAGGCTGTACGCGATAACATATCGAGCGGACTTTCCTTGAGGGCAGACGAGTACTCCGGCACGGTTTGCGCAATTTCGTTTGCCATCATCCCGAAGTCGTTGTTCTGGTCGAGTACATCCTTGAAGTTTAAAATTGCCAGGTCGGTAGCGGTGTAAAAACGCTGCTTAAACAGCTGGGTAACTTCGGAGGTAATTTCTACCACGCCCTCCCCTTCTTGCAGGGCTTTTTTGTATTCGGGATAACGTTGTTTGTTTCCGCCTACATTTACCTCTTTGTAAAAACCATTCCGGATAAACCACTGGTCGTTCGGTATAATCAGTACCGTTTGAGCCAGGCTTATTTGCGACGCAGCGATGCAAAAGAAAGTGAGCAGGGCAACTAATGTATTTTTCATGTAATTCAATAAATTCGGTTCGAGTTACTTTTTTCCAGTATGCCATCTTCTTCCAGTTGCTTTTGCAACTGCAGGTACTGCACGCGGTAGGCAATCCCTACTCTTTTGTAGCGCCCCACCTGCATTACATCGTCTGGATCAATCCCCACATCCAGGTGGTCCACGTACAGCAGGTACTTCGGATTAACCTTGCGTTTTTCTCTTTTCCATTTTACCAGGTTTTTCACCCCGAAAAAGTCTTCAAAGTATTTTTCGTTTTTCTTAATCGCATTGGCGCTATTAAGCAAAGGTTGCTGGAAGTTGGTGCCGGGTATCCCTTTCATGAGCACCGCGTGAACCGCGTTTCTTTTGCCCGTTTCAATGGCCCGTTTGGCATTTTTACCGTAAGAGAAAACCTTGAAAATTACCGTACCGTTTTTACCGGTCATATCGGGTATGGCCTTCACCGTATAATCGTTGGCTTTAATTTTTCCTTTTTGCCCGAACGCCAGGGGCGAACAGGACGTAACCGTAACGGTAACGATTAGTGCAATGATTAGCTTAATGGATGTATTCATAGGGCTTCTGTTTTCTAGTTGTTAAATGAAGTGATATCGAATTTTATGCCAATACCCAGGGTTACCGGATCGTAATTAGCAAGCGGGTACGCCCCCGTATTATTGGTTCCGAAAACCGACTCATCGCTAGCGGTAAACGGGTCGTTGAAATTTACCGGCAGGTAAGCGGCAGTAGCCGTAAGCGACAAATTATACAGCACCCTAATGCTGAAGCGTAAACCGGCTTCCAGGCCAAAATCCTTGCCGTAATCTTCCCTGGTTTCTTCTTCTACCAGTTCTTCCTCTACCGTATTATTGTTAAAATTAGCCAGGTAGAAACGGGCGCCGATAAAAGGCCCGAAGGTAAAGAAGCGCAGGAAATGCCATTCTTTCTCGTAACCCACCCCACCGCTAATAATACTGACCGAGGTATTATACGTATTTCCATCGATTTCAATTTCCTCGTCTATTCCCGAAGGTTGCATCCCATTAAACAGCCCGCTAACGTACAGGTGATTTCCATAGCTGGGCAAGGGCAGCATCAGCCCCAGGTTTACGCCGTTGGTGGTGTATCCGCCCCGGACTAAAAACTTCACCGGGTTTTCCCGCAACTGATCGCCCAGGTCGAGTCTGCGGCCGTAAACCTGGTAGAAGCGGGTATCTTCGGTGTGGCCCCGGTAGCCGGTTACTTCGTTAGTAGCCAGCAGGGAGCCTATTCTTTTGTAACGGGTTTGCAGCGTTTTATTATCCATAAACCGGCGGTACACATCGAACCGCATGTGGGGGCGGGCTCCCTCCTCGCGGCCCAGGTTAGCCCTTACCGGGCGGGTAGATTCTACCGCCCGGCGGATGGCCATTTCCTCAATATTCGTTACCTGTTTCACCCGCGCTTCCAGCGGCAGGTAGCGGGCCAGCCCTTTAAGGTAGGCACTTTCCGAATAGCTGCCCGAAATGTTCACTACCGAATTTGCATTAATGCCGTTTGTGAGTAAATCGACCGCCAGCGATGAAACATCCTGCCCCTCTTTCGACCAAACGGCCTGGAAGGGTTCGGTGATGGAATTTCTAACCGATAAATCGTACTCGTACCCGTTCCTGAATTTACGTGCGGCTTCTATTGCTTCTGCAGAGCTGCTGGAGTCGGCCCACATGCCGGCAAAGTACGTTCTACCCAGCGTTTCGGCCGATAAATCCAGCTTTACCAGGTAAAGTTGGTGAGTAATGCTGAACCCCTTCCTGGTGCGGTTGGCCTTTTTAAGCTGGGGATATTCCGGTTTATCCGGGGCCATGGCAGCGTATTTTTTGGCCGCCACGTAGGCCGATACCCCCTGCTTTTGCTGGGCGGCCATAAACGCCCTTTTTCTGCCCTGGTACCGTTTCATTTCCAGGCGGTATTTCTTTAACCGATCGGGGTACGAACGTTTTTCCCGCTCGTAAGCCTGTTGGTATTGCTCGTCCTGCCGGTCGTAGTTGTCTTCCAGCCGGGAAATATTGCCGTGCACCACCACCACGATGTAGTTGGTATTCAGGATGCGGCTGTAATAGAGGCGGTCGGCCTCGCTAAGGGTAGAACGATCGGTAACGCCTGCTATCCGTTTGGCCACGCCAATGGATGCGGCTTCGCGCTCGGCCCGCTTTACGATGCGGTCGATAGAAAGCCGTCCGTTTTCCTCTTTGTGGAGGTAATCCACAATTTTATTGGGAATTTTCCGCTGCTGTAACTGTTGGATTACGGCCGATTTTTCCGGCACCCGGTCTACCTCGAAAATGCGGTCTTCCAGCTCATTTTGGTAGTACCGTTTGGGAATACTGAACCGGGCCGTTTTCAGTGCTTCCAGGTACTGCTTACTGTACTGGTTTCGGTTTTCCACCAGGTGGATCACCGTAAGGCTCTTATTAATAGTGGCACTTTCCTGCGCCAGGGCCGGGCAGAAGCCAGTGAGGAAAATGATGAATAAAGTTAGTCGGTTGCTCATTGTTCAGGCGATGTACGTATTTATTCTTCAAAAAGTATGGAGGTTAATGCTTCCGGCCAATAAAAAGCAGTAATTTACTATTTAACGGGCAACACGTATAAATATCAGAAAAAAATAAAAAACATCGACGTTCGTATTGTACTACTGGCCGATGCTTTTAGTTAAGTGTTCGTCCTTTTCAGGAGCAGGGCAATGCCTTGTTCAGTATTGAACT
>CAZIWJ010000288.1:0-3749 GCA_964542855.1 uncultured Roseivirgaceae bacterium | reverse complement strand
CCGCATTCGCAAATGAAGTAGACCATATTGTACCGGTAGCCTCACTGGACGAATGCCTGTTGCTAAAGCAGAAAGGGTATCATATTGCTGCTGAGCGTGATGGAAAACAAGTTGAAGGGTTTGATTATGGTAATTCACCGCTGGAATATAAAGCCGCTGAAATAAAAGGAAGAAAGCTTGGCATAACTACCAGTAACGGAACCCGGGCGATTACCCGGTCTGCTAATGCAAAAGCAGTGTACATTGGAGCTTTTTTAAACCTGCAGGCGGTAGTTGATAAAGTAATAGGAGCTGATGAACGCTTATTACTGGTATGCTCAGGGTGGAAGGGCCGTTTTAGCCTGGAAGATACCCTGTTCTGCGGTGCATTAATAAAATGCATAAAGGATGCATACAGTATGAATGATGATGCGGCAAATGTATCATTAAATTTATACCAGCAGGCCGAAAAAAACCTGGAGGGTACAATCGGGAATTCAGCCCATGCCCACCGCCTGAACAGCATCAGCATTAACAGGGATATTGAGTTCTGCTCGAGGGTAAATGAGTACGATGTGCTTCCTCGTCTGGTTGGAGGAAAACTGGTTACATGATATTCCTAACGACCAGTAACAGTAATCAGTAATACGCCCAACAGAACAATTCCGGTAGCAATAAGCTGAATCAGGGTAATAGTTTCTCCCAGGAAAACATTAGCCAGAATGATAGTAGAAACCGGGCCGATGCTTCCGATAATAGCCGCATTGCCTGATCCAATCCGGCGAATTCCTTCTGAAATCATAAAGGAGGGGATAACAGTAGCAAATAAAGCCATAACCAGTGCCAGTAAATATACTTCCTGTTGAAGGGTAAATATTTCCACAGTATTCACCGCCAGATAATTAATCAGCACAAAAGTGGCTGAAAAGCTCATAAGCAAGGTGGTGTAGCGAATAGAACCAATTTTAGGAATGAGTTGGCCACTGCCCATCAGGTAGATCGAGTAACTTAGGGCGCTGAAAAATATCAGGGTCGTTCCGATGAAAAATAAACGCGTGTCTGTTTGTATAGTCAGGTTTTCGGCAAAGGCAAGCAATATACCGGCATAGGTAAGCACCAGGGCAAATATTTGTATGGAATGAATTTTTTTCTTGAGAAAGATAGCAGAAAGAACCACGACCATTGTAGGATAGATAAACAGAATCAGCCTTTCCAGGCTGGCAGTGATGTACTGTAAGCCAAGAAAATCGAGAAAGCTTGCAAGGTAATAGCCACAGAAAGCCATTAAAATTAGCAGTAGCCAGTCTTTCCTACTCAACTTAAAACGATCTGCCTTTCTACTTTCATACCAGCCAAGCAATAAATAAACTGGCAGGGAAAAGACCATGCGTAAAGTTAAAATGCTAATGGAATCAACCCGTTCGTACTGGTAGGTAAGCTTTACAATAACAGCCTTGGAAGAAAGCATGATTGCTGCCAGCAGAATCAGTAGGGCTCCCAGCAGGTAATTTCTATTAATAGAGCTAATCTGTTCCCTAATCATTAAACAGGATGTCGGTAATCAGGTGCGATTCATAGCCTTTTCCCATGAGGTAGCGGTAAGTTTTCTGTTTAATTTTAATAGGATTGGATTCTTTTATTTCAATTGCGGCCACTTTTTGCCCCGCTAATTCATTCAGGGTATGTTTATACTCTTCGTCGTTAATTTCAGCAAGAGCCAGTTCTATAAGAGAAGGTTTAATGCCCTTTGCTCGTAAAGCATGGTTAATTTTAATTTTCCCCCACTTTTTCTGGTTAAACTTGCCACGAACAAAAGAAAGGGCATACCGTTTTTCATCAATGAAACCTTCATCGGAAAGTTCCTGAATGATTTTTTGCGCCTGGTTATAGGGAATAGCCATTGCATCCAGCTTGGTATTTACCTCTTGTAAACACCGTTCCTGGTATGCGCAATAGCGAGCCAGTTTTTCAATGGCTTGTTGATAATGCATGATACAAAAATATGAGTAATTCGCAGACAATACAGCACAATACCGCGAGGAATCGCAGGGCTCTGGCATTTCTTTTTACAGCTAACGGAATTTCCGGTTTCGCTCAGGGTATAACCATGCTGGCGGTACCCTGGTACTTTGCGCAGCGGAACATATCATCAGACTTTAACCTGATGTACGGGTTAATAACCATGTGTACCATAGTGTGGGGTGTATTTGCCGGCACAATCGTAGATCGCTTCGATCGCAGAAAAATATTTTTGCTCAATAATGGAATTGAAGGTGTTGTGCTGGCCTCAGCAGCTATTTATGGCTGGACTACAGGTGCGTTACCAGTGCCACTAATAATTATTGCCTTCGCAACTACCATATTCGGCTTCTACCTCCACTACCCTAACCTTTATGCTTTTGCGCAGGAAATTTCTGTGCCTGAGGAATACCGTAAAGTAACCTCGCTAATAGAAATTGTTGGTCAGAGTACTAACGTGCTGGCCGGGGCGCTGGCTGCAGTTTTGCTAGAAGGATTAAATTTTTCTTGGGCAGGGTTAACGGTACATGTTGAGCCCTGGACCATTTACCAGATTTTTACCATGGATGCCTGCACCTATCTGATAGCAGTATTTCTAATCTGGCAAATCAGCTATGATCCGGTAAAGCCTCGTATTCCTGAAACTGGCCAACTAGTGAAACGGCTGAAAGCGGGTTTAAAATACCTTTCTGAACATAAAATGATCTTCCTTTTTGGCATTAGTTCGCACGTTATTTTTGTAGTAATGTTGGTTAAACTACACGCGCTGATGCCAATGTATATAAGCAACCACCTGGGAGAAGGCGGATTGGTTTTTGGCATCATGGAAGTATTGTACGCAGTAGGCGCGCTCAGTGCCGGGTTATCCATTCGCAGAATTGTAGGAAATGATAGCACTGTTCAGGGAATCATTACCCTAATTGGGTTAGCCACTTTGGCGTTACTGGTTAGCGCAATTAGTAAATCAGTGGGTATTTTTTTCCTGGTTGGACTGGTTATTGGTTTTACCAACGCAGGAACCCGGGTGTTACGGCTCAGTTACATTTTTGAACATGTACCAAATACAGTAATTGGACGAGTGAACAGTATTTTTAGCATTGTTAACGTAATGATGCGGATGTGTTTTATTTTACTGTTCTCACACCACTATTTTGAAATTGATTCCAACATTACCCTGGGCTATGCTATAATGGGTGGCTTCACGGCATTAGCCGTACTGGTTTTGCTCGTAAATCGACGAAAACTGGCAGAAGTTTGATTTGGGTTTAATTCGGCTGTTCGCGACGGTTTAAATTTGCAATTTCGTTTAACGTTTGAATAGAAATTTTAAACCCATCGCACTTTCTTCTGTTGTACAGTATAGAGGTTCGATTAAGACAGTTTATGATGATTGACATGATACTAACGGGTGCTGCCTACATTATGATGGTGTACTTCATGGTGGTACTGATGAAAAAAAAAGATGTTCAATTCCGCGACGACGAGGATGACGACGATGATGGCGGCATAGCAATATTTCCTACGCCCGACCTGGACTTACCACCAGGTGTTACGTTACCTGATGGGTCTCCATCAAATCCGAAAAAGATAAAAACAGACGATCTGGAAGAAGCACTAGCTTAGTAATACAAGCAGGTTTTATATTTCGCATGTAATCGGCTTTGAAAAGAAGATACCAGTTTACAGGTGAAGTAGTTGATTAAAAGCAACCAACGGTTAATTTGGTGCGTTATATTAAGACTGTACAAAAG
>CAZIWJ010000287.1:0-3824 GCA_964542855.1 uncultured Roseivirgaceae bacterium | reverse complement strand
CTGGTGTGAAGTACCGGCCTGAAGGAAGTTCCTTTTACCAGGAATTCACGACTAACCTGGGTGATATTACTGGCTATGGAAAAGTGTTCATCCATTTTCATAGTTGAATCGGTAAGTTCAATAATTTTTTTATACCCCCGGATATTTAGTGAGTCTTCTTGGTCTTCCTGATCTGTGTTAAAACATAAATTCCCTCCATTTGCGTTAGGGGGGTTAGACAATTATTCGTGATAAAGTTGATTAGATTTTATTTTTTTGAATCTGCATAAACTATAAGGTTTTGTCCTCCGCGGGGCAGTTAACCCAAAGTTTACGATCCGACCCGCTCTTTTAAAGTTTGAACATGCTCGTGTATTCGTGAAAGTCAAACAACTTAGACAAATATATTAGTTTAGTGATACTGAGCAGGTGGCAGATGAAAGAAGAACGTGCAAACACGCTGTTTTTACAGCAATGTTGATCAAGAGATCTTATCTCTGCCCGGAGGGTCATATATTAATTATATTAAACTTCACAGATTCACTCATATCTAATTACATAGTATATAAGAATTGGAGGAAATAATAAGATTAATACTAACCACAAGTTTTTAAGCTTTTCTGACATTTCTTGGTTTCTATCTAAATTACGGAAAAAGTAAAATAGTATTAAAATAGCAGAAACTGCTAAAGAAATCGTTAAAGGGCCGTATACAATAATGTTGGTTTGTACCAGTATAATCAATGTGAGCCATATTAATAAAGCCAATATCTTTACAGATATTAATATCATTTTATTTTTCATAAAAAATTAATCGTTACAAACGTCTGCACATGATGAAGCTTGTCCTGCTAAACAAGCCACCCCAAAAGTTCTACATGCAATATTACAAAATGAATCATTAGTACTCCTAAAGTGTGCTTTTGTAGCAAGTTGGTTAGAACTACCTGCCAAAGCTTATCAATTCCGGTTCATTGAATAAAATTTAATCCGGGTAACTTCTTCTTTGTTGCCCGGTACAGCCTCCCAATAGCACATAGGAGGCCCCGGTTCCGGGTTAAGGTTTGGCCTGAGGGTTCAAACCGCAATTAGCAATAACTAACCCCTTAACTCAGTTGGCTATAATACAGCTTCTCGGTGTAGCCTGCCCATTCGTTCATTTCTTGCTGGAAAGACTTGTAGGCCGCGTAAATCTTTTTGCTTTTCGCATCCTGGGCAGTAATTTCGGCCAATGTTTCACCGGTTAATTCTTTTAACCGGGTTAATACCTCTTTCGGAAACGGCTTAATCTGTACTTTTCCTTCCTGCTGAATTTTTCTTAACGATTTAATATTCTGCGTCTCAAATTCCGATAACCCCCAAATATTCAATCGCCCCACCCCATTACGGATAATTTCCTGTAGGTCTTTGGGCATGGAATCGAACTTACTCTTGTTCATGAATAGTTCAAAAGCAGTAGATGGTTCGTGCCATCCGGGGTAATAGTAATACTTCGCCACGTCCTGGAAGCCCATCTTGTAGTCGTGGTACGGGCCAATCCATTCGGTAGCATCGATCACCCCACGTTCCAGGTTGGTGTAGATTTCCCCTCCCGGCGAAAGCAGGGTTGACCCGCCGGCTTTACTAATTACTTTTCCGCCTAAACCGGGGATCCGCATTTTCAGGCCTTCCAGATCGTTTACCGAGTTAATTTCCTTATTAAACCATCCCCCCATTTGTACTCCGGTATTCCCGGCCACAAAAGGAACCAGGCCCAGCTCGGCGTATACTTCTTCCCATAACTCCAGTCCGCCACCGGCTAACAGCCAGGCATTCATCTGCTGGGCATTCATGCCAAAAGGAACCGAAGAGAAAAACTGGGCCGCAGAAATCTTTCCCGCCCAGTAATAAGAAACCGCATGGGCCATATCGGCCACCCCATTGCGTACGGCATCGAAAGCCTCCAGCGCCGGAACCAGTTCGCCCCCGCCGTAAACCTGGACTTTAATCCTTCCGCCCGACATCTGGTCTAACCACCCGGCCAGCATGGTGCACCCTTCTCCCAGTACCGGAAAGTTTGGGGGCCAGGTGGTAACCAGTTTTAATTGATAAGTTTTATTAAAATTTACGTTGCTGCCTGTTACTTCCTGCTTTTCGGTTGATGACGAACAGGCGGCTGCCAGCGGGCTTAAGGTGGCTGCACCGAGGGCTGTTTTTTTAATAAAGTTTCTTCTTCTTTGGCGGTCCTGGTTCATAAATATTAGCAGTATGATTGATTTAAGCTTAAGATTACAATTTTTCCAGACAAGAGAAAAGCAGTAACAAAAAAGTGTGCGATCTTTTGCTTTGGTCTATCGTGCATCCTGTTTGGTATAATGCAAGGCAACCGGATTAACCCGGCTAATAACTTTGCGTGTAAGTTGTAAGTTATTAATAATATCTTTACTCTGAACATGAACGCTCGCATCATTATTGTTGCCGTATCTATTGTTGTAATCATTGGATCCGGCTTTCTGATTAAAAACTTTTTCGCCAGCCAGAAGGAACTTCCGAAAGAGCGAACCAAGCCTGAAACGATTAATTACGTTACGGTAGAACCCGTACGATACCGGGAAATGGAAACCCAGATTGAAGCTTTCGGTCGGCTGGCCTCATCCCAAACGGTGAACCTGGTAGCCGAAGTAGGCGGAAAGCTGTTGAACGGCAGTGTACCCCTTAAAACCGGGTCCGACTTTCGCCAGGGCCAGGTACTGGCCCGCATTTACAACGCCGAAGCCCGGTTAAACCTGCAGTCCAGGAAAAGCGATTTTCTGAACCTGGTCGCCTCTATTCTTCCTGATTTGAAGCTGGACTTTCCTGAAAATTACGAAAACTGGAAGAACTACTTCGATACCTTCGACTTAAACCAACCCCTTACTGAAATTCCCAAATTTAAAACCAGCAAGGAAAAAACTTTCCTGGCTACTCAGAATATTCTTACCCAGTATTATTCCATTCGCTCGGCCGAGGAAAACCTAAAAAAGTATACAATTTACGCCCCCTATACTGGTAGTATTGCCGAGGTAAGCCTGCAGGTTGGTTCGGTGGTGAACCCGGGATCGCAGATTGCCACCCTCATCCGTACCGACGTACTGGAAATGGAGGTACCGATCCAGGCCGAGGACGTACGATGGGTAGAAACCGGGGCTGAAGTAGAGATCTTCGACGATAAAACCAACCAGGTATGGACCGGAACGGTGAGCCGGATCGGCGATCGCCTCGATACCCGAACCCAGTCGGTGAACCTCTACATTACGGTTAATGCCAGTTCGAACAGCAAGCTTTACGAAGGAATGTATTTAAAGGCCGTGATACCCGGTTCTACCCTGAACCGTTCCATGGAGATTCCGCGTTCGGCGGTGTTCAACAAAGACCGGGTTTATATAATGAAGAACAACAAGCTTGAAACCAGGCAGATTAACATCCAGAAAACCGATAAGGACAATTACATCATTAACGGGTTACAAGAAGGAGAAGAACTGGTGGTCGATGCACCAGTTAATGCCACCGAAAATATGCAGGTTAAAAAAATTAAAGGCTAATTGCTATGCGGAATATCATTGAGTTTTTTGTCCGTTACCCGATCTGGGCTAATTCCATTATTGTATTGCTGCTGGTGTTTGGCACCCTCAGTTTTTTTAACATTAACAAGTCTTTTTTCCCGGAGCGCGACCAGCGCGAAATTACCGTCACTGTTGCTTACCCCGGTGCATCGCCGGAGGAAATGGAAGAAGGCATTACGGTAAAAATTGAAGAGTCGCTGCAGGGCGTGGTGGGCATTGAGGAAATTACTTCAACCGCATCAGAAAATACTACCACGGTAAGCA
>CAZIWJ010000286.1:0-3848 GCA_964542855.1 uncultured Roseivirgaceae bacterium | reverse complement strand
TTTTTCATTTAAGGGAGCCTATTAACTAACACATTAACGGTTTAAAGTGCGAAAATAAAGAAAATTACTGCTTTTCTCTCATTAGTAAGGAATGCCTTGTGAAGTAGGAGTTAATGACACCGTATATTAAGATAATGCACTGCTGAATGACATCACTTAATGCGATGGAACTGTCCTGCTCAAGTTTGGTTATAACAGGGTATCAGGTAATAACGATATTAATTTTTTCATGAACCGATCTATTTTCTCTTTGCTGTTTCTCCTGGTGTGTACCGTTTCTTTTCGGGTAGCGAAAGCAGAAGCAGAACTGCAACGCCAGCAGGTTAAGCTTAAGCTGTTGCCGGATGGCGACATCCAGTATTCAGAACGGATGCATTATTGGCACCTGGAAACCGGCGAGATTATTCGGTACACGATTCCGCTCCATGGTTCCGATTCTGTAACCCGGATCCGGGTGTTTACCGGGGAACGGGAACTGCAGCGGGCCGGTTCAGCGGGAGAAAACACTTTTTCAGTAACCAAAGGTTTAAATAAGCTGTACGTAAACTGGAAAACGAACGGCCGGAACGAAGAACGGTCGTACCGCATCGCCTATCAAATGCACGGATACCTCGACATTGGTGAAGAGAGCGTACAGTTTACCTGGAGGAAGTTTCCGAACTTCACTGATCATTCTCAGGGTTACACCATGAATATTTACCTTCCCGGGCCGGTTGACCCCGAACAGTTATATACTTCGGTAAGGGGTAGTAAAAGTTTAGAGGTTACGCGATTAAACAACCAGGTAAGGCTTAGAAGTACCCGGATTCCCTCGCTTATGAGCCTTCAGTTTCGTTTACTCGCCCCCCGAAGCTTATTTCCCGACGCTGTTACCAATTCCCCCCTGGTCAGTTACAAAAGGGCTCGTCTGGACGATTCTGTTTACATAAAATACCTTTCCCGGCTTAGGGAACGAATAAAGGAACGACAGCCACTGGGAAACATAGTGGCCATTATCGGTGTCATTTTCAGCCTAAGTGTATTCCTTTTCTTATTTCTTTACAAGAAATCCAACCTGCCAAAATCGCACTGGAGTTATTCTCTACAGCAACTCCCTTCCAATCATAGTCCGGCCCAGGTTCGCTGGCTGATGGGATACCCTTTACGCTGGATCGGCGGGCATCACTTACTGGTAACCGTGCTCGACCTGGCCCGGAGAGGATTCTTTGAGCTTTATGAAGACGGTAAAAAAGGATTACGAATAGAAGTAAGGGAACCGGATGCAATTGATTACCTGCACAACTGGGAATACGAACTGATTGCAACCGTTGCCCGGGCAAGAGCAAACGGAGCCACCCATTTATCGCAGGTTTTCCTGGCCCGATATTCGGGCACTCAATGGTTTAACCGCTGGAAGAAACAACTGATGGCCAGCATGGAAAACATGCACTGGATGAACCCACATAACCAACGTATCAGCTGGGCGCACAATGTATTCCAGGGGTTCTTTTCAGTAATGGGGCTTTACGTTTACGTTTCGCATTATACCGACCTGGGAATAGTATTATTTTTCTGTAGCACCTGTACTATTGCTGCCTCTTATGGCATGCAACGGCTAAACGACCAGGCTGAACGTCTTCGCAGGGAGTGGGGCGATTACCGTAAACTGGTAAAGAAGGCCCGACCGGAAGAATTTTCCCGGCAAAACCACAGCGTATTATTTGCTTACTCGGTTGCTCTTGGCCTTGACGTAAGCATTATTAGCCGGCTTACATCTTCGCACATGTTAAAAATTAATGAATTTTACTGGTTACAGCTACAACCTGGAGACACCCAAAATATGGTTAAGGCCCTGGGTAGCGTAGTAAAGAGTGTTACCAGTTTGAAGTGGATTAAAAACAGTGCGGTAGTAAACCTGTACAGCGATAAGGCCTAGTGCTATTCAGCCGGCATGATTCTTAAAGCAGTATCTACTGCCTGGTTAAATGCTGCCATATCAACCGGGGTTTGAATATCATTATCCTGGAAATAACTCAGCAGGTCGGAGGTCATCACATTGCCCACCATCCTGGGCCCGGCCATTGGGCAGCCTCCCAGGCCGCTCAGTACCCCGTCGAAACTACGGCAGCCGTGCTGATAAGCAGCATCTATTTTTTCGTACCATTTTTCTGAGGTAGTATGCAGATGTAACCCAAATTCAACATCAGGATAAGCTGGTACCAGGGTTCTAAAAGATTCTCCTATACTTTGTTCGGTTCCCACTCCTACGGTATCGGAAAGCCATAATTTGGAAAAACCGGCACTTGCGAGTTTATCGACCCAGTTTTGCAATATTTCCTGGCTCCAGGGCTCGTTGTAAAGGTTACCAAAAGCCATTGATATGTACAGCCGCAGTTCCTTACCGTTTTTACCTGAAAGCTCTAACAGGTCGCGGGCTGTTTGAAAAGACTTTTCCAGGGAAGAATTAATATTTCGTTGCAAAAACACATCAGAAACAGAAAACGGAAAACCCAGGTAGGTTATTTCCGGGTAAGAAACCGCAGTTTCTCCTCCCCGCCTGTTACCGATAATAGCCAGTAACCTGGATTGGGTATGCTCCAGGTCGAGGTTTGCCAGTACTTCCGCGGTATCGCGCATCTGGGGTATGGCTTTCGGAGAAACAAAACTTCCGAAATCTACCGTTTTAAAGCCCGCTTTCAGAATACTGTTGATGTATTCAGTTTTGTGTTCAGTAGGGATGAATGTTTTTATGCCCTGCATGGCATCGCGCGGGCACTCGGTAAGATGCAGCATAATTGAACAAGTAATGGTGGGTAGTTAGCTTGCGCACGAATCTGTGTTTTACATACTGACCTGCAACAGAACAAATCATATACGCGATAAAATCGTGCGCAAGCAACGAGCAATTGTTATACCTCCTATGATAAGTTACACGTAGGAAGATAAGTAATTACAGGCCGATATGACGGGCTATAACCATGTGCTGAATTTCGGATGTACCCTCCCCGATTTGCAGAATACGCTGATCGCGGTAGAAACGCTCTACGTCGTACTCTTTAATAAGCCCGTAACCACCGTGCACCTGGACGGCAGCGTCGGATACTTCCTTGGCAATTTCGGAGCAGAACAGCTTCGACATGGCCGCTTCCTTGCTGTACGGTTTACCATTATCCTTTAGCCAGCAGGCATGATACAGCGTTTGGCGGGCGTGTTCAATTTTGGTTGCCATATCGGCTAATTTAAAGGATATGGCCTGGAATTTACCGATGGCCTTTCCGAACTGGTGCCGTTCCTTGGCGTACTGCAGTGCCAGTTCGTAAGCACCCTGCGCACAGCCCAGCCCCATGGCGGCAATGGCCAGGCGACCGGCATCGAGGGTTGCCAGCATGTACCGGGATCCTTTGCCCCGTTCTCCTACCAGGTTAGATTCCGGCACTTTTACGTTATCGAAGTACAGGCTGGAGGTGTTGGAAGCGCGCCAGCAGAACTTGCCGTGCATGGTTTCCTGGGTAAATCCCGGGGCATCCTGCTCTACAATAATGATAGAGTATTCTTTTTTCCCGTTCTCATCTTCTCCAGTTATCGCCTGCACAGTAGCGCCTTTCGTTAATTCTGTTGCCCCGTTGGTGATAAATATTTTAGAACCGCTGATGTACCAGCTTCCATTTTCCAGGTGGGCTTTGGTTTGGGTTCCCCGGGAGTCGGACCCGGCGTTTGGTTCAGTTAATCCGAAAGACCACAATTCCCGCCCGGTGGTTAGTCCGGGTAAGTACTTTTGCTTTTGTTCTTCATTAGCAAAGTTATACATCGGGCCAATGCCTAGCGAGTTATGCGCAGCAACGGTAGATCCCTGTGAGCCGTCGATCCGG
>CAZIWJ010000285.1:0-3851 GCA_964542855.1 uncultured Roseivirgaceae bacterium | reverse complement strand
TGTTGCACGTGGCCAACTCCAACGTATTGTTTTTTAGTAAAACAGGCACCGAATATGCATGGTTTAACGGAAACCTGGGTGTGATTGATACGTTCTCCATCACCGATCCCGACGCCCCACTAGGAGTTGTTCCCCTGAATAGCGTAGGGGCTGCGGTACGTTTTACCGACAACAAGTTTTATCTTTTCGATAACCCGCAACCCAACCAGACTCAACGCTGCGTAATTGCATCGTATAGTTCAGCTAACGTGGGAGGAAATACGGTACCCGGGCAGGCCATTACTTCATACACACCAGATGGAAACGGTAATCCCAGGGTATACTTTGTGAACGATTTATTCGGCGATAGCGGTAATTTCCGCTTTAATGCGGAAGGCTTTTCAGCAGCCCATCGCCTGGGCGTAAACATGATCTATTTCGGTAGCCCCGGCGATCGTCATGCCAGCTACAACCGTTCCTTCAGCGGCACCTGGTCCGACCCGCAAGATAATGACCAGCTTTTTCCCAACGCCCAGGGTGCATTATTTAACCGGGTGGGAGGTGCTTCCCTTATCCAGTTTGGCGGCAATTCCAACGTATGGCTATACATTAACGAGGAAGGAAATGAGCTAATAGAAGTGAGAGGGGGATCGCAATTAATATATAACGGCCCCTGGATTATTCATTAGCCTTGTGTTTGCTGAACAGGTGTATTTCCGGCAGCTCATCAGGCTGCCGGATAAAAAACAGATGTACTATTTAAGTAAGGTTTATTATATTAATGTACTAATAAGTACAATTCAGATTGAGCCTTCCTGATCCATGAAAAGCAAATGACCATGATTACAATTCGTACAAAATATCTACCCTATATTCTTTTCCTGCTAATTCTGCTGCCGTTGGCCGGACGGGCTCAGGTGAAGATCCACAACCTTGGGCTCTTCCCCAAGACTGGTCCCGATCGCTTTAACCGTTACCTGCCCCGCAGCCTGTACCTGGAACCGGGTGGGGGCGTAGGCATCTGGCAGCAGTCGGACCAGGTGAACATGCAGCCCCGCGATTTCCCGGTTATGGGTTTTGTGGAAGTGAGCAAAGACCTGAGCCCGCTTTCTTACGGGGTTAGCTACAACACTTTGTCGTCGTACCAGCAGGAGCAGTTTTTCCTGCAACCGGAGTACGGCAGCCTGTACGCCAAATTTTCACCCGGAAAATTGTTCTTCTTTTTCCCACCGGCTCTCGACGTGTTTGCCATGGCCGGGGTAACTGCCTGGCGAGCCGAATTAACCGACGAAAGGAATCCGTCCGATCGGCTGGAAACACCTGTACAGTCTGACAACGGCATGGGCCTGATGGCCGGAGCAGGAGCCCGGCTGTACATCCGGAACTTCGGCATCGGGGCCCAGTGGAACTACTTCTTCGCCCAGGGAAACTACCTGATCGACCCGGAAGAAGCCCCGGTAGCCGTAGAAACGGGTTCTGCCCAGGTTCAAATTACCCTCAGCTACCGTTTTCAACTGGGCGAATTAATACGTTGCCCAAAACTTTAAAAACGCTATCATGAAAATAATTAAAATATTAGCCCTGGTTATACTTCCTGTTACTATTTGGTCCTGTAACAATGAGGAAAACGCTTTCGACCGGGAAATTAATGCTGCCGTAGTGAATGATTTTCTCGACAGCCTGCCTACCCTCGATGCCCCTCCACCGGCCAGTGTGGTGGAAGGCGAAACCACATTTTCCGAAGAACAAACTGCCAACAGTCGGGATTTGCTGTGTGAAAAAAAAGATTTCAACCAAACTTTTGTGCTCGATAACCTTACGCTGAATGCTTTTAATAACCAGACGGCCACTAATACCGCCGGCCTGTACCCGGGAGCTATTATTAAGGTAAAAGACCTGCGCGATATTGGCGATATTAACCCCATCGGGGCATACGAGCGGCAGCCGATGCAAATTAACAGTACGCTGGGCGATTTCAGGGATGTGCAGGATCCTTCCAGCCGCGGCAATGTAGACAAGATGATTAAGGAAATTGAAAACCAGAGCGAGGAGTTCGCGGCCAACATCAGTGCCGAAATTGTGGAAGCCTACTCGCTGAAGCAGGCCATGTACCAACTGGGAATTGATGCCAGGTACCTCGGAAATTCGGCCAGTGCCGACCTGTCGCTGGAAACTGAAGTGGAGAAGAAAAGTGTGTTCATTAAGTTTGTACAGGTATACCATACGGTTTCCATTACCCGCCCCACCAAAGCTGCCGACTTCTTCGGGCCGGGCGTTAAGCCCGAAGACCTGCAATCGGTTACCGGGCCGGGCGATCCTTTGGGGTACCTTGAAGAAGTAGCCTACGGTCGTATCCTGGTGGGCAACTTCACTTACACCGGAACGGAAATTAAAACATCGGCCGACCTGAAAGCCCGGGTGCAAAAAGGTGTAGGATCGGGCGCGGTGGAATTCAGTGCCGAAGACCGCCGGGTAATGCAGAACTCTACCTTCCGGGTGGCTATCCTGGGGGGCGACGCCCAGGAAGCAGCCAAAGTATTCGGCGATGGTGTAGGGGCCATTGAAAATGCGTACAACTTCCTGGCCGAAGGCGGTAAAGATCGTTCGCTGGGTGTCCCTATCCAGTATAAGGTGCGTTACTTGAGTAACAACGAATTATTTGCTATCGGTGGCTCAACCGGATACCAGGCCCCGCGTTGCGACGTACTGAACAACTACGCCGAAGTAACCAATATTCGGCTTACCAAATTTCCACCTAATAATCCGGATGGACGGATGTGGGATTGGGGAGCCATACCGGCTGGTAACAGGTATGCTGATGTATACCCGGTAATGCTGAGGCTTGTTGGTAATACGTACGAGCGTGAAGCCAGCTGGCAGGATAAAACCAGCTACCAGTTGAAAAGCAGTAGCCTGCCGGAAGATTACAGCGTGAGTTACCCGATTAACCGTTCGCAGCTCCGAAATAATTTTGCGCTACAGTTCTTCGATAATGATGATGGCGAGCTGAAAGGTCAGCAGCACATGGGAACCATCAGTTACAACCTGAGGGGGCATCTCCGCACTGCCGAAAATCCGTTTCCCGACGATCCGTACCCCGATAAAATTACCATCGATGAAGACGGATACACCGCTGAATTATCCCTTACCTGGGAGGCCCGCGGGGGGTAAAACCCAGGTATAAGCATACAAAGGGGACGCAAAATTCTGCTTCCCTTTGTTACGTGTAATAATCGCCAATACTGTTTCCAGTAAGAGCACTGTTTTTATAAAGCGGAGCGTAAAACCCATTCATCCTTTGTAGTGTGGATAGGATGGTAGCGACAAAAAAATTTCTTTTCAAACAGGTAGTTGAATAGCTCTGTACTGTCGATACCAAACATTAAACCCTCGTAAGGGACCTGTAAGTACACGAGCGGAGCAAATAGTAGACTGCTAACCCTTGAAGATCACGCGTTTAATCTTGCCAAATGATCGGTAAATCAGTCAAACTCCTTGTTTGGTCAGCCCAGGAACAAATGCGGTTTCTATCCTAACGGCGTAAGCAGGCCTGGCCCCGATGTTAGCCAGCCTCAAACGAATAGTGTTAACTATTAAACAAACACAGGTACACTTACTTAAAGGTTGGCAAGATCCAACACGCTTGTCAAAAATAAAAGAACAAATTTTTTTAGAGTAAGTCATTTACCCCTGTAGAAGTGTATCCTGGGTTGAAAATGGGTGTTTGTTCAATACAAATAAAGATATTTAACAAGTAAACCCTGTAAATTTAAAAAAACTGACATAGCTTTTACAGTGAATTGAAGCCCATAAATATCGGGTATAAGTAACACGTAATTGCATCACCTTACTCTGATAAAAGCGGGTTAGAG
>CAZIWJ010000284.1:0-3923 GCA_964542855.1 uncultured Roseivirgaceae bacterium | reverse complement strand
ATTACAAGCCAGACCGCTATAAAAACCGTTACTTTTATTAAAACTACTTGTCTGATATTAAATGGATTTACTACTTAGCCTCTGTTTAAAAAAGAAAACAACTTTGAAAACAGCAATTAAAACTGATGCAAGGCTTTTGCAGCTTTCGAGTAAATTACCCGGTAAGTTCTTGTTGAAATTTTGTTCTTACTAGCGAAAAAACTAGTTCTTTCCTTTCTGAGCCGCATCCCTGACCAGGTTAATAATCTGGTTTTTGTTAAAAGGCTTTTGGAGGCACTGTTCAATCAGCGATTCATCGAGTGCCTGTTGAATATCATCGTCGTAATCGAAGGCGGTGAGGATGAAGTAGTAGATGTTATCGTACTTACTTTTGGCTTTTCTAATGAACTCTACCCCGTTCATTACCGGCATCCGCATATCGCTGAACACCACAATAATCTCGGAATGGTGGCTATCCAGTAAGTCCAGCCCTTCGTTAGGCGACTGGGCGGTAAGTGTTTTAAAACTATGCTGGAACTGTTTCTGGTAAATAAACAGGTTAACCTTTTCGTCGTCGACGAACAAAACGGTTACGTCAGGTAGTGTACTCATGGATGGTTACCGGTTTTAGATAAATAAAAATAGTAGTGCCTTCGCCTTCCCTGGAATTAATTTCAATACTGCCGTTATGTTCGTTTATGATACTGCAAGTAATGTACATACCCAGCCCGGTTCCTTCACCGGGGGGCTTGGTGGTGAAAAAAGGGTCGGTTATCCTGCTGAGGTATTCTTCCGGTATGCCTTTACCGGTATCGGAAATGGAAATGCGCACGTGTTCATTGCATAGCTCGGTTTTTACCGTTACGGTGCCTTCTTTTTCAATGGCCTGCCCGGCATTGGCTAAAATATTAAGAAAGGCCTGGTGCAAGCGCCCTCCGTTTCCTTTCACGACAGGAGCAGTATGGAAATAGTTTTTCTCCACTTCCACGTGGTACTTAATGGCTGGCTTTATAACCATGAGGCAATTGTCGAGGATGGAATGAATATCGCAGTCTTCCTCCAGGGTATCCGTTTTCCGGTTAAACTGGTTCAGGCTCTTTACGATTTGCAGTGCCCGGTCGGCCCCTTCTTCTATAATACCCAGGTAAGTATCAATTGAATCCTCGCCGCTGTCACTAGCATCACCATTATCATTACTATTACCCTGAGTGGGTTCAATTTCATCCTGGATCAACATTACCCCGTTTTTAATAAAGTTCAGCGGGTTGTTCAATTCATGGGCCACCCCGGCAGTAAGCATTCCTACCGACGCCATTTTTTCCGACTGAACCAGGCGGGCCTGGGTAGTTTTTAAATCGTTCAGTGTACTTTGCAACTCTACGTTCTGCTGCTGCAATGCTTCGGTTTTTTCTTTTACCTTTTGTTTCAGTATTTCCTTCTGCCTGCTCAGGATGCGGGTATTTTCCTGTTCAACCTGAAGGCCTTTTCTCCTGATCCCATCAATTCGTACTGAAACCCCAAGCGATAACACGAGCATTTCCAGGGCAACGCCAGCTTCTATGGCATGCCGGGCGAAAAAACCGTCGTTAGGAATAAGCCCGGCTCCCCGAAAAATGTAAACCATGGAGCCGGTGAACAGGAAGATAGAACTAAACAGGAAATAAATAGCCGGGGTATATTGCTTTACCCGGTAAATGTAAAGAGAAATGAAAATAATCGTTACAACGTAAAAAGTAGCTACCAACCGGCTTAGTTCAAGGATTAACTGGTTAAAAAATAAACCGAAAAACACAAAAGCAAGCTGTAGAATGATTGCTCCCCAAATTATTTTGTACCAAACGGGCAGAAACTGTTTAAGCCGGAGGAACTGAAGACCAAAATAACCGGCGGTAACGCATATGCCTGTTTCGGCCAACGATTGATGCTTGTAAAACCAGGTAAAATCGAGCCCGGAAAAGACAGCCAGCATCCCGGTATGCTGAATAATGAAAAGGTCCATAAACAGCAGGTAAGCGAGATAGTAGAGGTAAATGGGGTCGCGCAGGAAAACAAAGATAACCAGGTAGAGGACAGTAAGCGCAAACAAAACACCAACCACTGAATAGTGAAAAGCCTGGTTATAAAAACTACTGGCATTATATTCCAGGAAGCTGTTCAAATGCAATGAACCAACCAGCGGCACATCGGCCGCCAGACGCAGGTAAACAGTTCGAGCTTCGCTACCGGCAGGAATAATAAAGGTGTAGTTTGAAGCTACCAGCTCGCGGCTATCGGGTGGCCGGGCAGCCCCGGTTTTTACGGTTTTAAGGTGCGTACCCTGCTGGTCGGTGAGATAAAAATCGAGGTACTCCAGGGTTGGATTATCGAAGGTAAGGTAATAATCTTGTTCCAGCGGTGGAAGCGTAGCGGTTAACCAAACCGGCTGTTGGTTAAACCCGAGATTAATAAAAGACGAGGTTGGGCTAAAGTTTAACCGTGCCGCTTCAGCTACAGAGAGGTTTGGTGAAACCTGCCCTGTGATGTTCCACTCCAGACTGGGAGCAGCCTGAACGAAGGATACGGAAGTACTAATTACCAGGGCAATAAGGAATGCTTTTATTGTCATTCTTGTAAGCAGTTAGTAGGCCATATTGCAGGTAAACCAGTTTAAATAGCTTTTGGTTTACAATGTACCTGGCTTAGTATAGCTCTGTTTTTATGTTTTAAAATACAAACATATTTTTATTCTAGCAATGGAATCGCCAGGTTCCTTTAACACGACTTCCAGAATAAATGATATCTTTTAGAATAACAGGTTGCCATTGAACCTGGTGTGCCAGCCCAGAAAATTGAATTATAACCTGGTTTGAACCAATCATTGAGTAGGCGAAATCAAATGCCTGCCTGCATCCTATCCTGATTACGTCTCTGAAGAGAAGAAAGGACATTTAACTTCAAGGGGAAGGGGGTTATTTGCTTTGCCGGAGCACTTCTTGCAAACGGGTAATCAGGGCCCCGGTATCGGTACCAACGGCAATGAACGATGCCCCGTCCTGCTTTTCCCGCGAAACGGTTTCCGGTTGCTGGGTAAAAATACCCCAGGGTACGTTTTGCCGGTTAGCGGCTTCTTTCACCCGTTGCAGGGCTTCCACCACTTCGGGATCTTGCAGCCGGCCCATTTTGCCCATGCTCGAGGAAAGGTCGTACGGGCCAATCAATATCCCGTCGATGCCTTCTACCGCCAGGATATCATTGATCGACTGGGTAGCGCGGATATGTTCAACCTGGATAATGAGCGAAGTGCTCTCGTTGGCCGTGTTAATGTACGCTTCGAAGGATAACCCATACTGGTGGGCCCTTCCGGCGCCCACGCCTCGCATGCCCAGCGGCGGGTACTTGGCCCACTGCACCAACTGAGAGGCCAGCTCCGGTGAATTTACCTGTGGAACAATAATGCCGTCGCAACCGGCGTCGAGGGTTTGTTTCACGTGTTCTTCGGTAGCTGAGGGTATTCTAACCAGTGTAGAAAAACCACCGGGGGCAGCCTGCACCATGCGTAGGGCGTCCTGGTGAGCTATCGTCCCGTGTTCGCGGTCTATAAATACCCAGTCGTATCCTACAGCAGCGGCAATTTCAACCAATTCGGGAGCGGGAAGAGTAAGCAGGGTACCAATGGGGAATGTACCCTGCCGGAGTTTTTTTCTGAAAGTCATAACGAATTACAGGGTCAGCTAGTCGTAATCTACCATTTTTTCCAGTTCCATTCCTTTGGTTTCCCGAATGTAACGAGCTACAAAAAAGATAGAAGCTGCTGCGAAGAAAGCGTAAATACTGTAAGTAAACGATAAGCCAATGGCGACTAATAACGCCGGGAAGGTAAGCGTAATGGCAAAGTTGGCTACCCATTGCCCCAGTCCGGCAACCGCCAGGCCGGACCCCCGCAGGTTGTTAGGGAACATTTCTCC
>CAZIWJ010000283.1:0-3976 GCA_964542855.1 uncultured Roseivirgaceae bacterium | reverse complement strand
CTGGAAAAGATAAAAACATATGGTGTACCCCCGGAACAGGTTGAAAAAAAAATTAGCCACTTCAAAAGTGGCTTCCCTTCCCTTGATATACACCGCCCGGCTACACCCGGCGATGGCATTATACAGCCCGGCCCCGCCGATGTTAAACGATACGAAGAACTATACACCCGGGAGTCGGGAAAATTAAGTGTGCTGAAATTTGTTCCTGCATCTGGTGCAGCCAGCCGGATGTTTAAACAGTTATTCGCTTTTGCTGAAGAATACGACGGATCGGAAAAAGCTTATAATGAATTCACCAAAGAGCGGGGACCGGTTTACCAGTTCATTAAAGAAATAGAGAAGTTTGCTTTTTTTAACGACTTAAAAGAAGCCTTATTTAAAAAAACTGGCCAGGGAATTCACGAAGCCATCCTAAAGCAGGATTACGTAAATGTGGTGAACGCCTTACTCGATGAAGACGGGCTGAACTATGGAAACCTGCCCAAAGGACTGCTTAAATTTCACCACTACCCCGATGGATCCCGCACCCCGGCCGAAGAGCATATGGTTGAAGGGGTTAAGTACGGAAAGCAAAAAGGTGGTGAAGTAAATATCCATTTCACAGTATCTCCTGAGCATCAGCAACGGTTTGAAGACCTGATGTTACGGGTTAAGGAAAAGTATGAGCAACAGTACGACGTAACATTTGCTATTGATTATTCTATTCAGCAATCTTCCACCGACACCATTGCTGTAACGCCTGAAAACGAACCTTTTCGTTTGAACAACGGCGAAATACTATTTCGCCCGGCCGGCCACGGGGCCTTGTTGGCCAACCTGAATGCGGTAAACGCCGATGTGGTGTTCATAAAAAACATTGACAATGTAGTTCCCGACCGGCTAAAAGCTTCTACTGTGCAGTATAAAAAAGTATTGGGAGGCCTGTTACTGGAAGTACGACAGCAGATTTTTACCTACCTGGAAGCGCTCAACCGGGGAGAAACCGGGAACCTGGATGAAATGAATACTTTCCTGGAAAAAACGCTGTGTAATGAACCCAAAAAGCCCTTTTCCACCTTATCGGAGGCGGAGAAGACTGAATACCTGAAACGCAAATTCAACCGGCCTATCCGCGTTTGCGGAATGGTAAAAAATGAAGGAGAGCCCGGTGGGGGACCGTTCTGGGCCACCAATAACGACGGAACAACGTCTTTACAGATTGTTGAATCGGCGCAAATTGACCCGGATGATCCTGAAAAGCAACGGGTAGTGAAGCAATCGACTCATTTTAACCCTGTAGACCTTGTTTGTTGCACCCGAGATTACAATGGAAATCCTTTCAACCTGATGGATTACAGGGATCCGAAAACCGGATTTATTTCTGAAAAATCGAAAGAAGGCCGTGAACTTAAGGCTCTTGAACTGCCCGGATTATGGAATGGATCGATGTCGGATTACAATACTGTATTCGTTGAAGTTCCCATTGAAACCTTCAATCCGGTGAAAACAGTAAACGATTTGCTTCGACCAACGCACCAGTAAAGCAGGTTTTAGCTCATTTGAAAAATACCTTAAAGCAGTGTTATAAAATAACGCTGCTTTTTTATTTTGCCTGATATTATAGGTATGTTTTTAGCTAAAACCTACTTTTTAACCTTTGCTATTTACTATTATCGCAAAAAAATTTGATCACTATTACCAAATCCAAATTAATAACCTTACTTTTGTAAAAATAAAGAAATATTGATTTGTTTTGATGTACGTAATTATTTTTAAAACTGTTATTTTTACAAATAGCCAAATTAAATTTTATGAAAAAAGTTGAGGCTATTATTCGCACGTCCGTTTTCGAAGAAGTTCACCAGGCACTGGCATCAGCTGGCGTTCCATTTATGACATTTTCAGAAGTAAAGGGATTAGGAATGGAAACCAGTACCCGTACTTACCGGGGTGCCACTTACGATGTTGGCTTTATTCCCCGTACCAAGCTGGAAATTGTAATCAACAGCGATAAAATTAACGATGTGGTTGATGCCATACTCAAACACGGTAGAACCGGGGAAGTAGGCGATGGAAAAATTTTTATCCAGGATGTAGAAAGTGTAGTAAGAATCCGAACCGGAGAAAAAGACGAAGAGGCTTTAAAATAATTCAAATAAGGAACACCTATGGAAACCAGTTTATTTACGGTCAATAATTTATGGATGATGGTTGCCACCATCCTTGTTTTTATTATGCACCTCGGGTTCGCTACGCTTGAATCGGGATTTACTCAATCTAAGAATACGGTAAACATCCTGTTTAAAAATGCCACTATCTTACCAATCGGGATTATCACCTACGCTCTTTGGGGGTTTAACCTGATGTATCCGGGAGATCTATTCAGTGGCGATTTCTTTGGGTTTGCCGGCTTTGGACTAAGTTTACCTGACAACGCCAATGACGGCGGATATAATGAAAATTATACTTATTATACTGATTTTATATTCCAGGCCATGTTTGCCGCCACTGCCGCTACCATTGTTTCTGGAGCGGTTGCCGAACGGATTAAACTGAACAGTTTCCTCATTTTCACTTTACTTTACGTAGGCATTTGTTACCCAATAGTTGGGATGTGGCAATGGGGCGGAGGTTACCTGGCTAGCATGGAAATTCCTTTTTACGATTTTGCCGGCTCCACTATTGTTCACTCGGTTGGCGGCTGGGCAGCCCTGATTGGAGTGATGATGGTAGGTCCCCGGAGGGGAAAATATGCCGATGGAAAAATACGCCCTATTCCGGGTCATAACTTATCGCTGGCCACCGTGGGGGTATTTTTGCTCTGGTTCGGGTGGTTTGGTTTTAATGGCGGATCTGTGTTATCGGCTAATCCCGGCCTGGTTTCCCTGGTTTTTGTTACTACCTCCATTGCAGCGGCCTCTGGCGCTTTGGGTGCATTAATTACATCGGTTCTGGTTATTAAAACGAACGACCTTACTATGGTTTTAAACGGTATCCTTGGTGGCCTGGTAGGAATAACCGCCGGTGCTGACCAAATGAGCGTTACCGAATCGATTATTATCGGCTTTATCGCAGGCATCATTGTAGTACTTGCGGTTATATTTTTCGACCGGTTACGCCTCGATGACCCGGTAGGGGCGGTTTCTGTTCACCTGGTTTGTGGGATTTGGGGTACACTGGCAGTCGGGATTTTCGGCAATCTGGCATCATTTGGCCAGTTTGTTGCCCAAATTAAAGGTGTGTTGTTAACTGGTGTGTTTTGCTCAGCTTTTGCTTTTGTATTGTTTTTTTTACTTAAAAAAACAATCGGAATACGGGTTAGCGCCAGAGAAGAATTAGAAGGTTTGGACGTGTGGGAGCATGCAATGCGGGCTTATCCGGATTTGAATACTTCTGATTGACCAGTGGTTAAATTAATTAACTGAATAAAAATTAAGCAAAAGACGCCAGGTTGGCGTCTTTTTTTATGCGAAAATCTCGTCGTCTTTTTTAGTATTACCTGGGCCGCCGGGAAGAGATATGCCGGGTGGTAAATCAATTTCAGGTAAGTCGTCGCCTACGCTAATGCCACCATCGTTACCAGAATCACCAGCCTGCTCATCACGAATAACCTTGATGAACACTAGTATTACAACGAGGATAGATAGTATCACCAATATCATATAATCGATACCCATAACTGATTAACTTAGAAAGAATATTTACTTTAATTAATTAATGTTTAGCTACAATTTAACTACCAACAAGCACAAAAAAAATGATTGTGCTTGCTAATAGTAATTTAACGTCATAATTCAGAATGTGTTATCCTGCCGAAGAGCCTGTTAGGTCTTTATCCTTTTGAAATGCTGACTAAAAAGCTTAAATAATAAACAGCTTACGCATGAACACGAGCATGGAAAGACAGTGGTTTGTATTTTACACCAAACCCCGCAACGAAAAGAAAGTAGCGGAGCGATTGCAGAAAGAGGGCTTTAACACTTATTGCCCACTTATT
>CAZIWJ010000282.1:0-3978 GCA_964542855.1 uncultured Roseivirgaceae bacterium | reverse complement strand
CGATCTGCTGCCGTGACCTTGCAAATACCGGCAGTATTAATTTCTTGGCTCTTTTCTTGGCTCTCAATCTGTTTTTTTTATTATTAATCATGGCATCAGGAAAACACCACGTACTTACTTCTCTTGTATTAAGCCCGGTAGCTGCCGGGGCTGCCTGGATTCTTACCGAAGGCAATGCAATTAACACCCTACTGGTGGGTTTGGGCTGCCTGAGCGGGGTAATTATCAGCCCCGACCTGGACCTCTCCACCCGCACTATATCAAAAGGGGCTGTATTGCGGCAGTCTTTAGGGCTGGGCTACCTCTGGATTACCATTTGGTACCCTTACGGTAAACTGTTTAAGCACCGCGGGTTAAGTCATGCCCCGGTTTTAGGCACCCTAACCCGAATTATATACCTGTTTATTGTGGCCTTCCTCGTTCAGTTGGCCGTGCAGTATTTCAACCACCCCAACTTTACGCTCGAACCCTACATTTTTGCCTACTGGCCTGCGATAGTTCTGTTTGTAAGCGGTTTACTGGTATCTGACCTGGGGCACTGGCTGCTCGATTTCGTGAAATAAATTTCCGCAATAAATTTCCCGGAGATAAAAAAAGGAGAGTGTAAGTACACCCTCCCTTTCAAGCACAACTTATTCCAGAAAAACCGTTTATCGGGACTGGCCGTTGCCGGCCTTCTCATCCCCAATTTCACTCAACAATTCTTTTACAGCCCGCTCCAGCTGTTCATCCACACCTTTGGCCTTACTATCGGGTTGGTTCGACAATACGACGTCTGGAACAGCAGGACCGTGTTCCATGTTTTTATCGGTTGCTTTTACGTACCAACCACGGAAAGGCAGCCGTACGTAAGAACCATTCATCATTGTTTTTCCCCCGGTTGAAATTACCGCACCGAAAGTAGGCTCTCCTACCAGCGTACCAATATCCAGGTTCTTGTAAGCGTGAGAGAAAATTTCCGCGTTGGAATAACTGGTGGTATTACACAGGGCAATCGATGGCTTCATCCAGGAGGCCAGGGGCAGGCGTTCACCGAACGGGTAATATTCCCTAAACTGCTCGTGTTCTTTATCGAGGTCTTTGGCCGATCCGCGGGGTACGGTGTAAGCGTGCTGATCTACGTTCAGCACCGCCATGAGGTAGTCCGTCGTCCATCCTCCGCCGTTGTACCGAACATCAATTACAATTCCTTCTTTACCATAACCGCTGGCCATGAGTTCGCGCTCAAAACGTTCAAAACTATTCCAGTTCATCCCCTGAATGTGTACGTAACCCAGTTTTCCGTCTGAATACTTATCGGTCAGCGCCTTTCGTTCATCTACCCACTCATTATACAATTCTTTCCTCAAACTATTGGTAGGCCGGATAATCACTTCCCGGGTATTGTTGCCGTTGCTTACCGTTAACAACACTTCTTCATTGGCTGTATTTAATAACGGCTGGTAGAAATTTTCGGTAGTACTTACCGGGTTACCGTTAATCGACGTAATAACATCTCCTACATTCAGCTTGCTTTCAGTGCGATCGGCAGGCGATCCAGGAACCACCCGGGCCACCCGTAGGCCATCGGCCTGCGAATCAATTTCCACGCCCAGTAAACCAGTTTTTTCATCCTGGGTGTCTGCCCGGTCATCGACCCGGTACAGCCCCATGTGCGAAGCATTCAACTGCCCCAGCATGATGTTGAACATGTACTGAAAATCTTCCGGCGTTGAAGCAGCCAGTGCCATGGGCCTGTATTTTTCCCTGAGGCCCTCCCAGTCGTAACCGTGGAAACCAGGATCGTAAAAGCCTTTATTTAGCGTAGCCCAGGCTTCGTCGAATACCTGCTTGTATTCTTCCTGGTACTGGATAGTCATCGATGCACTGTAGGGTAATGAGGTAGTGGAAGTGCTTCCCGGTTTTACGCTGTTCAACCGCCCTCCACGAGACAAAAAGAATAATTCCTTGCCATTCTCAGCAAGACGGACACCGTACGGACGGGTATCTCCGCGGGTAATGGCTTCCATTTCAGAACCATCCCACTTTACCTTCATCAAATCCTGGTCAGCATCAAAATCCTGACGGCCATCGCGGTTAGTAGAAAAATAAAACTCCTCCCCTTTCGGCCCAATGGCCAGGTTACTTTCGTTTCCGGGTAAACTGGTTACCTGCTGTAAGCGCTCGTGGATATTTTCCAGATCAATAACCACGTCAGGAGCATCGCTGTCTTTTTCATCTTTATCGTCTTTATCATCCGGTTCACTTTCCTCCCAGTCGCGTTGCGTTTTCTCGTAATCAGCTTCTTTCAGCCAGGCGAACCAAACGTCGTAGTCGCCATTATTCCTTAAGGATAAAAAACCAAGTTTAGATCCGTCTTTACTCCAAACCGGCGAGGCGTCCGTTTTAGGGTGCATGCTTACGTTTACCGGTTCAATGGAATTATCGGCCTTATGAATAAAAATTTCCTGGTTGAAGGCGAGATCAGATAAACCGTATGCCAGCCACTTGCTGTCAGGGCTCCATGAAATACCACCAGGGGAATCCCACCCGTCGAGAAGAATGGTTTCATTGCTCAACCCCTCTTTATTTATATCGGCAACAACCAGTGTACCCCGGTCGCGCATGAAGGCAATCTTTTCCTTGTTGGGCGACAGGTAAATGTCGTTTTCAAACGCTTCGGTATCAGTAAGTTGGGTGATGCGCGTTTTCAGGGTCCTAAATAGTGAAGGCCGGTTAGGATCACTCGATTCCAGCAAATAAATGTCGGGGTTACCGTTACGGTCGGAAATAAAAACAAGCGTGGAATCGTTCAGCCACTGCGGTTCGCTTTCGCGGAACGGATGTTCGGTAACGTTTACACTGCGCCTTTTTTCCTTATCGTTTTGCGTAATAAATATTTCTCCCCTTATTTCCAGCGCAATGAGTTTGCCATTAGGCGAAACCTGGTAATTATTGGCGTTGCTGGTATAGGTTTTATATTCGTTCGGATCGAAGCGATAATCGCTCGACAGTTGAATATTCAGGGGGCGCGGTTCCTGTCCGGGTTGCATGGTAAGAAGGCCCAGTCCGCGCTCAATCACCATTTTTCCCGATTCGCTAACGGCAAAATGGCGGATACCTTCTCCTTCAAAAGAGGTAACCTGTTCCGGTTCACCGGAACCCGCAGCATCGTTCAGGCTCATGCGCCAAACGTTGTACCTACCGCTGCGGGAGGATGTAAAGTACAGTGTTTCATCGTTGGTCCAGCGGGGCATGAAGTCGTTCCCTTCGTAGGTGGTCAGTTGAGTGTACGACTCATCTTCAGAGTCGTACAGCCAGAGGTCTTTATTGGCCGGGCCCTTATAGTCTTCGCGTGAAGTACGGCAGTTGCCTTTTACAAAAGCGATGTACCGGCCATTAGGTGATGCCACCGGCATGTAGCCCAGCGCATCTAAAGCCCGGGTGGGCGTACCCGGCGTAGGAGCAGCAGCGTAAATCTCGTCATCGCGTTCAACCTGTGTGTAGTTGCGGTTTGTAGTAAAGAGCAACAGATCGGAATCGGTATAATCGCTAAGTACGTCCGTTGCACTGTGATGGGTAATTCGTTCAGCTACTCCCCCTGCTGCAGGAATCACAAAGATATCCCGGTTGCCATAGCGCTCGCCTTGAAAGCCTATGGCAGTAGCTGTGGCATTGAAAACCGGCATGGATTCATAAGCCTCGTGAATGGTAAGCCGGTTAGCCGTTCCCCCTTCAAAGGGAACCGTCCAGATATCTCCCTGGTAAGAAAACGTAACCAGTTTCCCGTCTTTACTGATGTCGGGTTCCCGAATGAGCCGGTCACTATCCTGTGCCAGGGCAGAGCTTATACTAAATAGCAATATTAATACAGGTATAAAACGCATAGAAGTGCTTAGAATTGGTGAAGTAATAAAAAGACTAATAAAATTGATTTTTTGTTTTTGCATCCGATATAATTCAAGCTACTGAATCGACTAATGCGCTTAACCTTTCTGC
>CAZIWJ010000281.1:0-3985 GCA_964542855.1 uncultured Roseivirgaceae bacterium | reverse complement strand
GGGCCCGGGGCTTGATGGGTTTGGTAATGTAATCGTCGGCTCCCGATTCAAATGCCGCAACTTCTGAATACTCTTCCGACCGGGCCGTAAGGAAAATAATGTGTGCACTGTGCAGTTCAGTTACGGTGCGAATTTGCCGGCAGATTTCCACGCCGTCCTGATTGGGCATCATAATATCGAGGAGAATCAGGTCAGGATGAAATTTACTGGCCAGTTCAAGGGCTTTTTTTCCGCTGCTGGCAGTTTTCACCTTATAGCCTTCTTTGGTGAGATTATATTCTAGCAGGTCCAGAATATCGGTCTCATCGTCTACTACCAGTATTTTATAGTTTTTGTTAGCTTCCGCTTCCTTGCCCATAACTTTTGAACAACATAAAATATGCGTAAAGCTACTTAAAAAAACGAGACTTTTAAAAGGGATAATCCTGTTAACAACCGGAAGGATGGGCGTTCCGGAAATAAAACCGGGTAGAAGCTGGTAATAGCACACTTAAACCGATAAAGCAAAAAAAAAGCCGGATGAATACTCATCCGGCTGGCCTGTTCAATGATTAACGTCGGCTATTATTTTCGAGGTACTTTTTATTTTCTTTTTTCTGCATGGGGTTACTACCAGATTGCCCCCTTGCTCCATTATTTCGCTTATACAACTCGAAGCGGTTTGGGATTGTTTTACGAGGATAATAATTGTCTTCCTCGTCGGTATCGGCCGTTTCGCGGTAGGGGTCAAGCGTTACGCCGGTTACCTTCTTCTCCTTTACAAATACTTTAGTAACCTGCTCTTCATTTTGCCGCCATATTTCGGCCGGGATCCGATCTATTTCGCTGCTGCCGTCCTCGTAGGTAAACTCCACAATTAACGGCATAACCAGCCCACCTTCATTGCTGAAAGTAATTTCGTAGAATTTCATGCCCGATTGCAGTAATTCACGCTCTTCAGGGCTCAGTGAATTCAGAAAAGCCCGGTACTGAGCCATGTCCGATTCATTTACGGCAAACGGATCGTAGCGATTATAGAAATCGGCTAGCTCCGGATCTTCTTCTACCGCAGTAGTGGCAACATCCTCCTTATTATATCGCTGGCTGATGTGCGACCGCTGGCGTTCGTACTTTTCGCGGGCAACCGGGTTTTCAATGCTTGGGTTGCGCGTGTTGAATTCGTATAGCTTTACGTCATCAATAGCTATATCCACGTGATCGATAGAATAAAACCACCCTCTCCAGAACCAGTCGAGGTCGAAGCCGGAAGCGTCTTCCATGGTACGGAAGAAATCGGCCGGTCGGGGGTGTTTAAAGGCCCATCGCTCGGAATAGGTTTTAAAAGCATGATCGAATAAATCGCGTCCCATCACGGTTTCGCGTAGAATATTAAGCGCAGTAGCCGGTTTGCCGTAAGCATTATTACCAAACTGGCGCACCTGCTCGGAATTCGTCATAATGGGCGTAATATTTTTCCGGTCGCCAGCCATGTAAGGCACAATCATGTGCGCCGGGCCCCGGCGAACCGGGTAATTACGCTCCCATTCCATTTCAGTAAGATACTGCACGAAAGTATTTAGCCCTTCGTCCATCCAGGTCCACTGCCGCTCATCGGAGTTTACGATCATCGGGAAAAAGTTATGGCCCACTTCGTGGATAATTACCCCAATCATGCCGTACTTGGTACGGGCTGAATAAGTGCCATCTTCGGCAGGCCGTCCGTAGTTGAAACAAATCATCGGGTACTCCATCCCGTTGGTTGCTTCCACGGAAATGGCCACCGGGTAAGGATAAGGAATCGTGTACTTGGAATAAGTTTCCAGGGTATGGGCTACCACCTCGGTTGAATACTGCCCCCAGAGCGGATTGGCTTCCTTGGGGTAGAACGACATAGCCATCACGGTTTTTCCGTTAATATCTACACCCATGGCATCCCAGACGTACTTACGGGAACTTCCAAAAGCATAGTCGCGTACGTTTTCCGCTTTATACTTCCAGGTTTTGGTGTCGCCGGCCTTTCTCTTTTCTTTCTTGGCGGCTTCCTTTTCACTCACAATTACAACCGGTTCATCGGATGTACGGGCTTGCGCAAACAATTCCTGCTGCTCTTCGGTGAGTACCTCCTCCGGGTTTTGCAGTTCACCGGTAGCGGCTACAATATGGTCGGAAGGTACAGTAATGTTCACTTCGTAATCGCCGAAGGTAAGAGCAAACTCCCCGCGACCGAGGAACTGCTTGTGCTGCCATCCGTTGTGGTCGTCGTAAACGGCCATCCGGGGGAACCACTGGGTAATGGTGTAGAGGTAGTTGCCGTCTTCCGGAAAATATTCGTAACCACCCCGGCCACCCATCAGGTTCCGGTCGTTTACGTTGTAATACCAATCTACCGAGAAAGTAAATTTCTCACCCGGCTGCAGGGGCTCGGCAATGTCGACCCGCATCATGGTTTTATTAATCACGTACGGGATGTCGTTTCCGTTAGCATCTTTCACCGACTGAATTTTATGTCCGCCATCGTAGCCGGGGTAGCCCATCATACGTTGCAGACTATTATAATTCATTCGCTCATTGATGCTGCTGGGGGTTACTTTGTAGGTATCGGAACCGGGAGCCCGCATGTTCTGGTCGAGTTGCAGCCAGAGGTAGGAAAGAACATCGGGTGAATTGTTAAAATAAGTAATGGTTTCCGAGCCGGTAATCCGCTGAATGTCATCGTCGAGGGTAACGTCAATTTTATAATTGGCGCGTTGTTGCCAGTAATCAGGGCCTGGAGCACCGGATGCCGATCGGTACACGTTGGGATCGGGCAGTACGGTGCCTAATTGCTCGAACTTGGTGGTATGCTCGCGTTCCACCGGGTACTGAGCGTACACCGCGGAGGAGAATATTACCCCAAGCAGGAACAAACTACATCTTACTAGAATCATCATATTTATATTCACTTGGTTAAACGGATAAAAGAAGTAACTTGAATTACAGGTGCATTGTTAGTTGCCAATCTACACAAACTCAAAAATACAAAATAATATTTTTTCTGCTTAATGCTATAAAAAAGGCAGTATAGTCTACCAGGCTATTTTAAATCCCTATGAATTGATGTAAATTGTGTGAGTATAAACCAGATGGAAGATGAAGTTGGGAAGAAAGATAAGTCAGATTTTTAGCGCCTTATTTATTGGTTTGTTTTTGCTGGTGAATACCCAATCGAAGGCACAAACTATTGAAAAGTTTGGGTTTCATTTTCAGCATCAGAAAACGCGCCGTACCACCATTCCTTTCGAGCTGGTTAGCAACCTGATTGTGATACCGGTAACCGTTAACGAGGATACCAGGCTCAATTTTATCCTCGATACCGGTGTGCGCACGGCTATTCTCACCGACGACCTGCACGTACAGGGGCTCCCCCGTAAAAACGACCGGCTTATCCAGTTGCTGGGTAATGGCAACAAAGGAAAAATAGAGGCATTTGTCAGTAACGGGATATCCATGAGCCTGCCCGGAGGGGTGCAGAGTAAAACCAACGCGATACTGATACTAAAGGATGATTACCTTAACCTCGATCGCCACCTTGGTTTTCGGGTGCACGGCATACTGGGCTACGAACTGTTCAGCCGTTTTGTAGTGGAAATCGACTACTACAACAAGCTTCTTATTCTGCACAACTCCAAGCGTTTCAAACCCCGCAGAAGGTTTCGCCGCATACCGATTACCATTGAAGACACCAAGCCTTACATTTCTTCTGAATTAAACCTGTGCGATACTTGCAAAACAGCAGAGCTGAAGCTGATGGTTGATACCGGTGCCAGCCACTCCTTAATGCTCGACCAGCGTACCGATTCCAGCATATTTGTTCCCGAAAGGAATATTTACGGCTATCTTGGCCGTGGCCTTAGCGGTGATATTTACGGGGCGCTGGCGCGCATTAATCATATCGGCCTGGGCAATACCGATTACGGTAGATCGGAAGAGCGTCGTGTAGGGAAAGAGTGTAGATCTCGGTGGTCGC
>CAZIWJ010000280.1:0-4097 GCA_964542855.1 uncultured Roseivirgaceae bacterium | reverse complement strand
CTTACCGAAGCAGTAGAATCGAACTGGTACCGGAATTTTCCATTCAGCAGCGTATTTTCACTGGCACTGTACTCGCGGTAGCCATCGCTTTGCCGGTGGGAACCGTAGAGTTGGTAAGAAAAATTACCAACCTTCATTCCGTGCTTCAGCTGGTACCGTTGCAAGCCGTATGACCCGAAGGTGGTACGTAATTCAGCAGAAGGCTTTTCAGTGGGCTCTTCCGTTTTAAAACGGATCACCCCGCCCGAAGCGTTCCCGTAAAGCACAGAAGAAGGACCGCGAAGCACTTCTACGCGGTCAACAATGCCAATATCAACATTATCAAATTGCGCCTGCCCGTCGGGAGTAGATTCCGGAAAGCCGTCGACCAGCACCTTTACCCCCCGGATACCAAAAGCAGACCTTGCTCCGAAGCCGCGGATGGAAACCCTCAGGTCGCTCGGGCTAGAAGAATACACGCCCGGAATGGCATCTAGAATATCTTTGGACGATAACTGGGGCTGGCCGAGCTGTAACCGTTGTTTTTTAATTACCGTTACCGCCAGGGGCACCCGGTCTTCCATTTGGTTAAGCCGGGTAGATTCTATCGTAAGCGGTTCAAGTTGTATTTCTCTTAGGCTGTCTGAATTAATCGTTTCCTGTGCAGTCGCCTCTTTCCGGGCTGTTCCGCACAATAAAATTGTTAGGAACAGCACACATATCCCAGTCTGTTTCATTTAAGTATGGTTAGTATGATGATTGATTATTTGAATTGATAAAGTGAATATAATTAATAACCCCCTGAAGTATCGTTCATCCGGTGGTACTTATCGTTTCTAACCTTCAGCTTGGCCCCGGCCGATATACCATACTGGTTTTTCAGTTCGTTAATTTCAGGTTGCATTTCCGACAGGTACTCATTAAGCTGGTCGCGCATTTCGAGCTGATCGGCTTTTAAGCCGATGGCCACCGGCCAGGCATAATCGGTAGGAATTATGCTAAACTTTCCCTTATAAGTATATTTATTGTGGTACCCGGCTTCAGGCCCCCATACAAAAGCGTAGTCAACTTTATTCTCGTTCAACGCCTTCACGGCCTGTTCGGCGTACTTAAACGCCATCAGCGACACATCTTCGGTATTAATCAGTGCTTCCATGGGCGGAGCCCCGGTGAGGATGGCTACGGTACTGCCACTAAAATCAGACAGTTCCTTAATTTCTTTTTTTCCCGGAGGAACCACGATATCGTAACCGGCATCGAAAAGCGGCTCGGTTAAAGCAACTTTGTTTGGAATAAACCAGGGGCCTTCGGTGCGGGGCAGGCCAAAATGCACGTCGCAGTTTCCCGACATGATTCCCTGGCGTACGGGGCGGCCGAAGAAAGGAGAGATATCACTGTAAAGGGTCAGTTCCTTGCCCATTTTATCGGCCATTTTTTGGGCAATGTCTATGTAAATGCCGCGATTGCCAGTTAACTCATCGGCTTGTGCGGTACTCAGGGGCATGTTGTAATCCAGGACACAGATACAGAAAGTTTCCTTTTGCCGGTTGGCTGATGACATTAAACCAACAAGCAGCAGTATTGAAAAGCACGTAATAAGAAATGATCTGGTCATAATATTGTAATGGTCTACTTTATACTTGTAAGCGAAATTAAAATGATAAATAATAGTGCATTAACTTGAATATGAGGCAAGAAAAATACCGGGCGAAAACCCGGTATTTAATGTAGAAATTGAATGTATTATTCAGCATCAGGTAATGCGTAAACATGTAGCTTACCACCAGCAGGCGTAGCACTGATCATGTTTTCTGCGATGTCACCACCAATGAAGCCAGGAATAACGGTTGGTCGACCATCCACGATGGCTACGTATTGCTTGCCATCGACCATGTAAGTCATTGGGGCAGCACCAACACCGGAATCGGTTTTCGTACTCCAAAGCTTTTCGCCAGTAGTGGCATTGTAAGCCTCGAATTCACCACCGAGATGGCCGAAAAAGACCAGGTTACCGGCTGTTGTGGCCGCACCCCCAGGAATTGGGTGTTCCAGACCAACACTCCAGGCCTTTTCCTGCTTCACAGGATCCCAGGCAATATACTCTCCAATAGGCTTATCGCCGTCGCGGTCAATCTCCCACTCAGCACCCAGGTAAAAATAACCACGCTGGTATTCAACCTCACTGGTGGTAAAACTCATTCCCAGGTTATTAGCAGGGATATAGGTTAAACCGGTTTTAGGACTGAAAGCCATTGGCTGCCAGTTCTTTCCGCCTATGAAACTGGGGTAAACCATGTTGTCTTTAGAGATGTCCTGGTTAATGGTAGGGCGATATTCTGGAACTTCAATTGGCATACCTGATTCATAATCAATTCCTTCTGCCCAGTTAACACTGACAAACTTACCGGCAGAAATAGGATCCATAGAATTGCGATCAACCACGTAGTAGAAACCATTACGATCGGCCTGCATGTATACATCACGATCCTGGCCATCGATATTAAGGGTAGCCAGTACTTTTTCGTTTACGCCATCGTAATCCCAGGCATCGAAAGGAGAAGACTGGTAGTAGTCAGTAATTTCGCCTTGCTTATTCAATTGCAAAGTGCTGGCAGAGTACAGGTTGGTCATGTCACCAATTTCAGTGGTAGAGCTGCCGCGCATGGAAGAATTCCAGGGAGAAGGGTTTGAAGTTCCCCAGAGAATGTTTCCGGTCTTTTCGTCGTAAGAACCGATGAACCAGGGTACAGCACCACCGGTTTTCCAGCTATCGCCTTTCCAGGTAGCCCGAACGGCAGGTACTTCATCACCGGGTACAGTATACGTTCTCCAAACCTGTTCGCCGGTATTCACATCATAAGCACTGAGGTATCCGGTAGCGCCGTATTCTCCGCCGCCAAAGCCCGACATAACCATACCATCGACAACTAACGGTGGAGATGTAATAACCGAACCTTGCTTATAATCGACCACCGTGGTAGTCCAGAGTTCCTGACCGGTTTCAGCGTCGAGCGCAGTTAATTTACCGTCGAGTCGACCGAAGAAAACTTTCCCGTCAGAATAAGTCACTCCACGGTTAACAATTCCGCAGCAGGCAAAACGGGCTACATCGGCAGGAACTTCGATGGTGTATTCCCACTTCTTTTCGCCGGTCACTGCATCGAGCGCGTACACGTATTTAGGACCATTGGCGGTGGTTACGTACATGGTTCCATCAACCACAACCGGGGTATTTTCCTGGGCATCTTCCACGTTCAGGTCGAAGTCCCACGCTTTGGTAAGCTGACCAACGTTTTGGTCGTTAATCTGGTCCAGTTCACTGTAGCGCTGATTGGTGTAGTCATTGCCGTACATGGTCCAGTTCACGTTCTTGCCTTCTGCTGAGGCCTCTTCGCCACCTTCCTGGGATGAAGAACAGCCGATCACAAACAAGAAAGCCGCAAAGGAGCAGCACAATTTGAAATAATAATTCATTGACATAATGATCATTTGGTTAAAAGTGAATCGTTAAATTATATTATTGAATAATTCGTTTCTTTGCAATTGATCTAGAAATATAAAAATATTTCGGACACATTAATAATGATTGAAATCAATTCATTAACAAATAGTTAAAACAAATTGAAGATGAAGCATGATTTTGATTGTTTGTTATCGTATAACACACTTTATTCTAATTTAATAAATATTGGAATTTTTCAAAAAAACGACACCTTATTAATGGACTAACATCAATACTGGTAATAGAAAAGTGAAAAAGAATAGCGTATTAAGGGTTTTATTTTTTCGGAAGGAGCAGAAATTAATACCCGGTGGTAGTAATGCTCAAAAGGTTCTGCCTGTACCTGAACAACCCGTAATGTTAATTTAAATAAACAAACATCGCCTCAGCAAATACGAAACGCTGAAATTCAGGAGCGGTATTTTTTTACCGGTTACCGGGAAAAAAGTTGTATATTAATAATAAAGCAACACTCTTCCACCATGAAAACGCAACTGGCAGCATTCCTGATCCTGGCTACACTTTGTTCCTGCAATCGTTCCCTTTTCGGAAGTGGAAGCGATGAAACCAACCTGTTTTCCATCACCGAAACCGCTACCATTAACAGCGCACCTCC
>CAZIWJ010000279.1:0-4108 GCA_964542855.1 uncultured Roseivirgaceae bacterium | reverse complement strand
TGGAAGGGCCGTTTTTTTCCCAATGCTGAACAGTTTGTTCCAAAACCGGAATCCTCTAAAAACCAAAATAGAGCCGATGTAGCTGCTTAAACCAGGGGTATAATTTCCGGGTTACCCGAAAGGCTGGCGGCGTATTTACGGAGGTGGTAAAACCCAAAGTAGCTGTAAATGAGCAAAAAAATAATAAGCGGTTGCCCGGTGCAGGAAAAAAAGGGCTTACAGGAATTACTGGTGAGCAGTTAGGCAACTGACCAAACAAACGGGACAAATTGCCGTTTATGCCGGATTATGATAACCTCAATTCAACTTGTTTCCCCGGAATAATTGTTACTTACCGGTACTCTTTCCTTTCGTACGGATTTCGAACAGATCGAATTCCAGCAGGTAAGATACCCGGAAAGTGAGCATGTGGTTAGAAAATGCAGCGGTATTGTCGGGAAGAAGTAATTCATCGTATCCGGACGGATTATCCGACAGGTTAGTATGCCCAATGCTGTAACGCAGTTCCACCCCTATTCTGTTGGCGTACATGGGAATAAGCATCCCTATTCCAACGTCGAGGCCAACAAATAACCGGTTCATTCCCTGCAATTGAAAAGCTTCGGTAGTTGATGTACTGTTCTGTCGGGTTAAGGTATAGTTGATCTGTCCCAGGTTATTATCCAGCACTTCCTCAGTTCCCCTTACGGTTCCTCTTGCTCTTAGAAGATAAGCCAGGTGAGGCCCTGCGTTGAAAAAGTAGGAGAAATTTCCGGGTTCGGCTCGAGAGCCTACCCGCAGGTATAACGGTACACGAAGGAATTCGTAGGTTTCGCGGTTCCTGATTTCATTAAAAAATTTAGCCTGCAACCGCTTTCCCTGCATGGAGTAATTATACTCCGTGTGAAAAGAAATAATATTATTCAGCTTATAATTTACCACCAAACCGGCCTGGAAACCGTAATAAAGCTGGTTTTTGTAATTGTCCAGAAAACCGGGGTTATCGTACCGGGCCCGGGAAGCCTGGGCAGCGAGCGTGGGGCCTACCACCAGTTGCTGCGCGTAGCCCTGAAGGCTGATCATGAGTAAAAGGACAAAAAAGGTATTTTTCATCTGTTAAATCCGGATTCAATTCCTAATCTGCTATAATAATGCCAGAATGGGGTAAAGCCTACCCCAAGTTTAGTGTTTAGTACTCATGTAAGCGTGTATAACAAATGATAGAAAATGTAAGAATATTACTGTTTTTATTCATTATATAACTTTTTTATTTCTTTCTGTAAACCCTGTTTTCGGGTTGGCCGGTGCTGTAACGACTTTGGCAAGTCATGTGCTTGTAGGATTCTCACGTTTGCTTTTAGGCTGTTTTAGATCTCTTTTCCCAGTTTATTGATTTCGTTTTCAGGTGATTACTGCACGACCTGTAAATATTTATAGTATTAAATTTATTATTATAAAAATACAGTTTTTTCACTTTGGTTCAGTAAAAAGTATTTCCGAATTGAGAGGGTTACTCAAAAATATTATCTGGCCACATTGTACCGTTTTACGTAATTTCCATCGTTTACCACTTACTTCTAGTAAACTATTTGCTGCTCTTTGTGGGGATAAATCCATACAAGCCGATGAGAGCAGTACCAATATACCTATATATTCTCCTGACCGCTTTTACCACGGTGTTTTTCACACCAGACGCCCAGGCACAGGGTGAAATTTGTGACAACGGCATCGATGATGACGGCGATGGCCTGGTCGATTGTAACGACCCTGACTGTACATTTTTCTGCCCTTCCACCGGGCCGACGGAAATCTGTGGCAACGGTCGGGACGACGACGGCGACGGATTTGTAGACTATTACGATGCCGATTGTGTAAACGCACCCGATAACCCCAATAACTTCCTGGTAAACGATGCCGACTGTGAGGTTGTGCCGCAGGGAAATGTTTTCTCTTTATCGCTGGCCTGGAGAAGCCCCGATGGTTCGGCTACTGCCTATGGTACGCCGGTAGTGGGAGATGTAGATGGCGACAGCATTCCTGAAGTTATTTTCGGTAACCAGGGCAAAAAAACGCTCTCAATTGTTAACGGCGAGTTTAACGGGGCAGGAAGAAACCCGGTAACCCACCAGGTAACCCTCGACGCCGGCACCTACCTCTACCCTGCTATTGGGGATGTAGACCGCGACGGTGACGGAGAAATATTCGTTATGGACACCCGGGGGAATGTTTACTGCTTCGACCACGAATTGAACCTGGTTTGGAAAAACGGCCCTTCCGGTCAGCGCAGCCCGCACACCAAAATGGGTAGCTTCCTGGCTTTAGCCGATTTTAACGAAGACGGCATCCCTGAGCTGTATTACCAAAACGAAATTAGAAACGCCGTAACCGGGGAAATCCTGGTCCGCGGAAGCCACGGCAGCGGCATGTACGCCCACGGTAATAACTGGGTTAGTGAGCTTACTAACATGGCCGTTGCGGTAGATATTCTGGATGATACCGAATGTGCCGACTGCGAAGGACTGGAACTGGTGCTGGGTGCCGTGGTTTATTCAGTAGATCTGGCCACCAATACGTTAACCGAGCAGCTGCACATGAACGATGCTGCTTACACCCAAACCCAAACCAATACCCGTACCCCGGTAAATACCACGTTCAATTACCGGCCAATAGAATCATTTGGTAACCAGAATTTTACATCTACCGCAGTAGTAGACTACAACGGCGATGGCAACCTGGATATACTTGTAAACGGCGGAAACAACGGCGACCGGTACTCTACCGTGTATTTCTGGAACCTGGCTACCAGTGAAGTAAAGTTTTACGAGGTAGTTGATCCCGGTGGTGGCGGTGGGAACTACGACAACCACGATACCTGGACCCGTGGAGTGGGTAGTATTAACGTGGCCGATATCGACGGCGACGGCGAGTTGGAAGCCACTTTCGCCTCGGCAGAAAACCTGTACGCCCTGGAAACTGACTTTACAGAAAAATGGATTAATACCGATGACTTTGAGGAAGGCTCGTCTGGCTTAACGGGAACTACCGTTTTCGATTTCAACGGCGATGGTTCTTCTGAAATTGTGTACCGCGATGAGATCGACGTATACATTGTTGATGGTATAACGGGTAACATCCTGAACACCAGTATTCCCGGGCAGGAGTGCCGATCGCAAACCCAGGCTGAAATCCCGGTGGTTGCTGATATTGATAACGACGGGCAAACCGAACTGGTGATGTCGTGTTATCATCCGGGCGGATCGGCTGGTGGCGCCCGCCACGGATCTATAATAACCGCCTACAAGGCAGATGAAAGTACATTCTGGGTACCCGCCCGGCCGGTTTGGAATCAGCAGGGATATTTTAACGTAAATATTAACGACGATTTAACCGTTCCGCAGTTCCAGCAGTCGCACGAAATCAGCTTCGCCCAAATTTGCGACGACCCCACTGCCCCGGAAGTATTTCCGCTGAACAAATTCCTGAACCAGTCGCCCCGCATCAGTTTTTGCGGAGACCTGGAATTTCCTTCCCCCCGGCTCGATTTCTACGCCGATGGCGTAACCGTTACCCCTCCCATCTGCCCGGAAGATTCTTTTTCCATCCGGCTACAGTTTGAAAACAACGGCGACGACCGCATTAATGCTCCTATTCCGCTGGCGCTGTACAACGATAATCCGGCCCAGGCTTACAACAATTCCCAGCCTAACCCCTGGGTTGATACGTTACTGGTTAACGTGCCCGGCGGAATTAATGTAGGCCAACAGGTAGATACGACCCTGTTCGTGAAGGGGGGCCGCGGGGCTTTCGACCTGTACGTATCGCTGAACGATATCGGGCCTTTCAACAGTAATGGTAACCCACTAGATAACAACGTATTTTATCCCCTCGACTCATTAAACGGCACCATCCGCGAGTGCGACGGCACTCCTACTATTGTGAGTGCGGAGGTAAATCCTATTCCTTTTGAAATTACAACCGATGTATTATCAATCAATACCCTGTGCCCCGGCTTTGGCCTTGGCTCCAATAACGGGGAAGCCCAGGTTACCGACAGCATTGGTAATCCTTTTAACGGCAGTAACTATGAAGTAATCTGGACCCAGGTAGCTACCGGGAACGTGGTGGGAAG
>CAZIWJ010000278.1:0-4133 GCA_964542855.1 uncultured Roseivirgaceae bacterium | reverse complement strand
TACAGCCCGCTTTTTTATATTCGCATCATGAGTAACGAAACGCCCTTATATGATTTAACATCTGCTGCGGTTCAAACCCTTAAAAGGTTAATCGCTATTCCTTCTTTTAGTAAAAAGGAAGGGCTAACTGCTGAAGTTGTTCAAACTACATTAGAAGACCACGATATTTTCGCGCAGCAAATCGGTAACAATATTTTTGCTCAGAATGAGCATTTTAGTGATTCCAAACCAACCATTCTGCTCAATTCGCATCACGACACGGTAAAGCCGGCTACCGGCTGGATTCATGATCCATTTACACCAGTAGAAGAAAACGGTAAACTGTTTGGCCTGGGCAGTAACGACGCAGGTGCAGCGCTGGTATGCCTGCTCTACACCTTTATTGAACTGTATGATCGGGATGATCTTCCATTCAATCTGGTTTTTGTAGCTTCGGCAGAAGAAGAAATATCCGGGAAAAATGGCATTGCCCACGTGCTTACTAAACTTCCCACAATTAACCTGGGCATTGTAGGTGAACCCACCTCTTTGCGGATGGCCATTGCCGAAAAAGGGTTAATGGTAATTGATGCCAAAGTAGTAGGTGAATCCGGACACGCAGCCCGCAACGAAGGAATTAATGCGATTTACCTGGCGGTAGAGGATATTCAAAAATTAAATACTTACCAGTTCCGGAAAGAATCGCCAACCCTGGGAACAATCAACCTCAACGTTACCCAGATAAATGCCGGAACTCAGCACAACGTGGTGCCTGACCAATGTACGTACGTAATTGACGTACGAACTCATGAAAAGTACTCTAATGAACAGATTTTCAAGGAATTACAAAGTATTACCCATGCTTCGCTTGAAGCTCGTTCCTTTCGCCTGAATTCATCGGGAATTGCCCTCGATCATCCGCTGGTACGAGCAGGAATTGAATTAGGGTTACCTTATTACGGTTCACCTACTCTATCGGACCAGGCGTTAATGAATGGTTTTCCTACCCTGAAAATAGGTCCGGGGGAATCGGCTCGTTCCCATACTGCCGACGAATTTGTTTACCTGTCTGAGTTAGAAGCAGGGCTAAATTTGTACCTTCGCTTACTGGAAGCGTATGCCAACGTATTTTAATGAAACACTTTTTCTACCTACCGGTAATTTTTCTGGTTTTTACCTTTTCTACCACCAGGGCCCAATACATCGGCAACCTGTCGTTAAGTCGGAATGCCACCTTTTCTCTGATTACCTGCGGCCGGGGGGATGCGATTTACGACTCATTTGGGCATTCGGTAATTCGCTTGCAGGATCCGGTTAACCGTATCGACCAGGTTTACAATTACGGTATATTTGACTTTAATCAGTCGAATTTCATTTTCAATTACGCGATGGGTAAATTGTACTACCGTATGGGCCGGTATGCGTATCCGTACTTTGAACAATCATATATCAATGCCAACCGTAGCATCCGGGAGCAGGTTCTCAACCTGGAACAGCAGGAAAAACAACAACTTTTTGCTTTCCTGGAAAATAATAATCGCCCCAAAAACCAGCATTATTACTATGATTACTTTTACGACAACTGCTCTACCCGCATTAGAGATGCCCTGGAGCAGGTATTGGGTGATGACCTGAATTATAACCTTAACTTTATACAAACTGATTACAGCATTAGAGAACTGGTTGACCTTTACGTGGGCAATCAACCCTGGGGCGATTTTGCTATAGACCTGTGCCTTGGCCTTCCCATCGACAAAAAGGCAAAACCTCGCACTTACCTGTACTTACCATTTTACCTTGAAAAGGCTTTTAACCAGGCTACCGTTAACCAATCTGGCGAAAAAGTAACGCTTGTAAAAGAAACCCGGGTCATTTACCAGGCTAACGAAAACCAACGGGTTAAAGCTGGAAGTTTCACCCCACTAGTTAGTTTTACCATTTTGTTACTGGTTGCTGCTGTAGTTACCCTTTTTGATCTCCGGCGACGAAAAATTAGTAAGTGGTTCGATGCCATCCTGTTTACAATTATAGGCTTAACGGGTACCTTACTGGTTTTTCTTTGGCTCTTTACCGGTCACCAGGCTGCTGATAACAACCTGAATGTGTTATGGGCCAACCCACTATACCTGGTTGCGGGGGTTGGTTTGTTTACCTGTTTTAGTAGGCCCTGGTATCGTTATTTGGTTGCTTTGATCAGTTTTTTGTGTTTACTGGTAGTTATTGGATGGTTTCTACTTCCCCAGCAATTTAACTTTGCTATCTTACCCTTGCTGGGAGCCGTTCTGGCGCGCGGGCACGTAAATTTTTGGCATTCAGTAAAAAAAAATAAAGTTACTTATGAAACTATGGGATAAAGGAACAAGTCCCAACCGGGAAATTGAACGGTTTACCGTGGGAAAGGATCGGGAGTTGGATATATTCCTGGCCCCATACGATATAATTGGATCGATTGCTCATGCCATAATGATTGCCGAAGAGGGCCTGATTACCTCAGATGAAAGCCGGCAACTGGTAAAAAAACTTCGGGAAATTTACCATCGGGTAAAAACAGGTGAGTTTATAATAGAAGAAGGGGTAGAGGATGTTCATTCCCAGGTTGAAAAATTACTGACTGAATCTCTTGGCGATATCGGCAAAAAAATACACAGCGGCCGATCCAGGAATGACCAGGTACTGCTTGACCTTCGATTATTTACCCGCGATCAGTTAGTAGATTTAGCTGAACAGGTAAAACAACTCTTCACTACTTTTCAGCAAAAGAGCGAAGAACACAAAAATGACTTATTGCCCGGTTATACCCACACCCAACTGGCTATGCCTTCAAGTTTCGGACTCTGGTTTGGTGCCTACGCAGAAAACCTGGTAGATGACCTGAATCTTCTCTTTACGGCTTTTGAAATTTGTAACCAGAATCCTCTGGGGTCAGCTGCCGGTTTTGGTTCTTCGTTTCCTTTAAATCGTAAAAGAACAACTGAACTACTCGGGTTCGATAATTTAAACTATAATGTAGTGTATGCACAAATGGGCCGCGGGAAGTTGGAAAGGGTAGTAAGCATGGTTATCGGTAACCTGGCCGCAGGACTTGCTAAATATGCCGACGATTGCATTTTATACATGAACCAGAACTTCGGGTTTATTAGTTTTCCTGATGAGCTGACTACAGGCTCTTCTATCATGCCTCACAAAAAGAACCCCGATGTTTTTGAAATGATCCGTGGCCGATGCAATCGGATACAGAGCATTCCTTTTGAAAACACCCTGATAAATGCAAACATGATTTCAGGTTATCACCGCGACCTTCAGCTCATTAAAGAGAACTACATTACAATATTCAGTGAAATATCTGATTGTTTACAAATGACCCGATTCATGACCGAAAATATTTGTGTTAAACAACAAATCCTGAATGATCCAATGTACTTGTATTTGTTTACCGTGGAAGAAGTAAACCGTTTAGTTAATACTGGCGTCCCTTTTCGTGATGCTTATTATAACATCGGAAAACAAGTTGAAAATAATGCATTTACCAGCGATAAAATGGTGAATCACACCCATGAAGGAAGCATTAATAATTTATGTAATGATGAAATAAGCGCTAAATTTGATCGTATTTTTGATCGATTTCCAGATTTGAAAGCTATTGAAAGGAATTTAATCGAATTAAATATATGAAAAGCGGTTACAATTTTGCCGGGCTTTGATACTAACACCTGAGTAGAATTGCCTAGCAACCATAAGTTTTTTCGTATCGAGAAATCCTATGAAGAAAAGACAGCCCGAAGGCTGTCTTTTTTATGTTATTTGCTCCAGGATTAATTTGCCATCCGAATTACCCAGCCATTCTTCAGCGGCTCGTTCAGGGTGAGGCATCAATGCCATCACATTTTTTTCTTTATTAGTAACTCCTGCAATATTGTTGACGGAGCCGTTAAAGTTGCTTTCGTCATCAATTTCGCCTTTCGAATTACAGTAAGAAAACAAAACCTGATCGTTATCGAGTATTTCCTTAATGGTATCGTCATCGGCAAAGTAGCGGCCATCAGCATGGGCTACCGGAATGCAGTAGGACTTTTTATTAAGATGCTGGATTACCGGAATAGATGATGATTCAGGCCGTATCCAGGCATTCTTGGAGACGAAGTTTCGGTTTTTAT
>CAZIWJ010000277.1:0-4141 GCA_964542855.1 uncultured Roseivirgaceae bacterium | reverse complement strand
TTAAATCCGGTTCAGATAAATTCTGAAAGTCTCACCAACTCTATGAATGCTTCCGGGCTAATTCGGCACACCGTTGGGCCGGCCCAGCAGATTCGCATATCTTCAGACAATCATCCTCTTAATAAATAGGAAGGCCTCCACAACTCACAGCGTTTCTGTCGGCCATGCTCGCTTAACCAATCTTTTAAATTATCAACTGTGCTTCTTACTCAACAGCCGTCCCTCTTCCTGTTTATTCTTTAGCCGGCCAGCCATCATCAGGTAGACAATAGCGTCTTGTAAAGCTTGCTCATTCTAACACAATGATTGATTACTAATTAAATACAACTTTGTAGTAAATTAAACATTTAGTTAAACCAAAACATCTTCTTTTTTATGCATTACAATTCAATAGTAAAGATAACATATAACATTATTTAAGATTCTAATCTTACACATTACAATAGCTAACCTTTACACCCGGATTCCTGTTTACCGTAATTACTTAAACTAAAGCTGAATGTTGAGTATTTATTTTATTGTAAATCAGTACTTTAAGTATTTTTAATTAATCTTTTTTATGGTCTTATGGTTCCTGCCAGGGGTATAACAAAAAGAAAACACCTTCAACGATGTAACTATTTATAAAATAACTAACATTATATTAATGCGTGGCTTAAAATACTGCCTGTGGTAACCATGTAAGGGCTTTAACTCGTTAATTAATTTATGCTTCACAAAAGAATTATCTATCTTACAGTTCTGATATTATTTCCTTTATCAGTTAACGCTCAATGGTTTGAAGAAATAGTTGAATTCCTTACCGTCTACCCGAATAAAAAGGCTGTTGCTCAAGACAGTACCCTGTATCCCAACAAACTAATACTCACCCCGGTGCTAACTTACACACCCGAAACAAGCCTGGCAGCAGGACTGGGCGCAAAGTATCTGTTTAAATTCAGTGGCTCGGGTGAAGAAACACGGACCTCGAACATGCCAATTTCTTTTACCTACACCCTGAACAACCAGGTAGAATTAATATCGAGGTACGACGTGTTCTTCCAAAACGAATCATACCTGCTTAGCGGAAACCTGGAGCTTCGCATATTCCCTCAATTTTACTATGGCATTGGTCGCAACACTCCAGAATCGAACGAAGAAACCTACTCTTTTTCACAGGTACTGGTTTCCCCGCTAATTCAGAAAAATATTATTGTGCCCTTCCTTTTTGTAGGTGGAGGAGTACGGTACAACCAGGTGGGGAATTTCAACTACGAAGCAGACAGCAGGCTAAAGACAGGGAACGTTACCGGCTCCTCCGGCTCCCGTTCACTGGGCACTGAATTTGCCATTACTTACGATGATCGCGATAATATTCTTAACGCGCTCAGTGGCTGGTACGCCCGGGTAAGTTTCGGAATTTACCGTGCCTGGATGGGCAGTACACAAAGTTTTGAACGGGGTCGGATTGATATCCGAAAATACATTCCGCTAAATAGTGAAAAACATATCCTTGCCCTGCAGCTCAAATCTGATTTAAGTTTTGGAAATGTACCGTTCGTTGAACTGGCAGCGCTGGGCGGTGATCAGATTATGCGGGGTTATTACCAGGGTAGATACCTCGATAACCACCTGCTGGCATTACAGGCAGAGTACCGCTTTACGGTTTACAGTAGATTTGGAGGAGTTGTGTTTGCCGGTGTGGGCGACGTGGTTTCTGCTCTTTCCGACTTCCAATTGCAAAATTTTCGTCCATCGGTTGGTGCGGGTTTACGGATCCTAATTGAAAAAAAAGAGAATTTAAATTTGCGGCTCGATTATGGGTTTGGTCGGAAGAACAGCAGCTCTTACTTTAAAGTAGCTGAAGCTTTTTAATTGTACTTTTAAAGATAATCCTACCGATAGCATTTGTTTTATCCGCTAAAAATTTCTTTAATAACAACACCACAGACAATTTCCTCATGAGTAAAACAATCCCCCCTCCTGTACTGGTAGAAGAAGACGGCTGGTTAAGCCCTTACACCGATCAGATTGTAGGACGTATTAAACGTTTCGACAACCGGATTCACCAGATCGAACAACGATACGGCAGCTTGCTTGATTTCGCATCCGGGTACAATTATTTTGGAATAAATTTCAGTACGGAAAACCAGGGCTGGTGGTACCGCGAATGGGCTCCGGCTGCGCAGGCCCTTTTCCTTTGCGGCGATTTTAACAACTGGAACCGGCAAAGCCACCCGCTCAAAAGAAATGAGTTTGGGGTTTGGGAAATTTTTCTACCCTACCAGGAATATAAAGATACATTTACCCACCTTAGTAAAGTTAAGGTTCACGTTCATGCCCGTAACGGTGAACTCGACCGGATACCCACTTACATCAGGCGGGTAGTGCAAAATCAGGAAACCCTCGATTTCAGCGGACAGGTGTGGTTTCCCGATGAACCTTACCGCTGGAAAAATACCCTGCCCAACCTGGCCGCCATACAGGAGCAACCCCTCATTTATGAAGCGCACGTGGGCATGGCCACAGAAGCGGCCGATGTGGGAACTTACCGCCATTTTACTCACCAGATTCTGCCCCGCATTAGCCGCCTGGGCTATAATGTGGTTCAGCTTATGGCTGTTCAGGAGCACCCTTATTATGGATCTTTCGGCTACCACGTCTCTAACTTTTACTGCCCATCCTCTCGCTTTGGTACGGCTTACGAACTGAAGGAACTAATCGATACGGCCCACGGACTGGGAATGGCCGTTATCATGGATATTGTGCACTCCCACGCCGTGAAGAACCGCGATGAGGGGCTGAACGAATTCGACGGAACCGATTATCAGTATTTCCACCAGGGTGAACGGGGATACCACGAATTATGGGATTCCAAACTATTCGATTATAATAAAGAAGAAGTAGCCCGCTTTCTCTTATCAAATGTGCGCTACTGGCTAGATGAGTTTAATTTCGACGGTTTTCGTTTCGATGGAGTAACTTCCATGATGTACTATCATCACGGCAACCAGGTAGACTTCGATCATTACGATAAGTACTTTGTTGAAGGCGTAGATGAAGAAGCCATTTTGTACCTGCAACTGGCCAATACCGTTGCCCGCAAAACCAAACCGGGCGCAATTGTAATTGCAGAAGATAATAGTGGCATGCCGGGGATTGCCCGCTTACCTGAGGATGGGGGTATCGGCTTTGGTTTTCGACTGGCCCTGGGCATACCCGATTTCTGGATCCGCTACGTGAAAGAACGGCGGGATGAAGACTGGAACATCCATGAGATGTGGAACGAAATGATAAACCGCCGGCACAAGGAAAATACGGTAGCCTACGCCGAATCGCACGACCAGGCACTGGTAGGTGATAAAACCCTTGCTTTTTGGCTGATGGATAAGGAAATGTACCATCATATGGCGGTTAATGACCAGAACCTGATTGTTGATCGTGGTGTTGCACTGCACAAAATGATCCGTCTGTTTACGCTTTCCCTGGGGGGCGAAGGCTATTTAAACTTTATGGGCAACGAGTTCGGCCACCCGGAGTGGATCGATTTTCCCCGGCAAGGCAACAACTGGAGTTACCAGTACGCCCGCAGGCAATGGTCGCTTGCTGATAACCCGAAGCTGAGATACAAACAACTCCAGGCTTTCGATACTGCCATGATTAACCTGGTTAAAAGTAAGAAGGTGCTTACCGACCGTTTTGCCGAGCAGTTAAATATGGACAATGAAAATAAGGTGATCATTTTCCGGAAAAACGGACTAATATTCATATTTAATTTTCATCCGTCACACTCTATTCCCGATTATAAATTTCAGCTCACCGGCAAGGGAAAATACCGGGTTATACTGAGTTCAGATGATGAGCAGTTCGGCGGCTTCGATCGGGTAGATACTTCAATTGAATATCCGACGAACGGAAATCACCAATTGAGTATTTATGTACCTAATCGATGCGTCCTGGTGCTGGAACCGGTTTAACCTACTCCAACCCAATGCAACGCTAATTTTGATTTACCACTTTACTTACCCCCCTTCTCGGGGGTTTTTTATTAAGTGAAAATCCAATAAACCAGATGTTGTAATAAACTTACTGTATTTTAAAAATTGCGTGGCAAAATTTTAATTTTTACTAATTAACCACGTTATACGCAATTAAATTATTT
>CAZIWJ010000276.1:2947-4198 GCA_964542855.1 uncultured Roseivirgaceae bacterium | reverse complement strand
GCTAATCCCCCGGCTGTGGTAATAATATCCCCGTTATCGACGTACCGGGCATTTCTACGTTACTGGCAAACCCACTGAATCATCTCGGAATATTGAATGGCCTCGTTTCGGCATCGGGCGCGTTGTGGGTAGCATAATTAGGCATAATGGTCAGGACTCCCTGTGACTTTGTGGCTTTTTCGGTACGGGAAACTGTAAAAATCTGGTATCTGGCAAAAGAAAATACTTCCAGTGGACCGGCAAAATCCAGGATTTCTACTCCATCGCGCAGGTAAAAGGCAATGGCTTTCACGAGTTGATCGTGCAAAACGGCTGATTTTAGAATTTAATGCCTTTTAGCAAAATAATGAGATTTGAGAAATACCCTACACTGTAGTGTTGAATGAGTGACGTTGCAGGTTGATATGCGTTTAGATGATAGTGAATACCAGCGTTAATTAAATACATGGACGGAAGCGTTAAAATAACAGATAAAGTTGCATCGTTAACCGATGTACTAAATAAACACCAGGCTTACGATATATTGAACACGCTCGACGATGTTCGTGAATTCATGGAGCAGGAGGTTTTTGTAGCCTGGGATTATATGTCATTGCTTAAAGCATTGCAACAACAGTTAACCTGTACGGCGATACCCTGGATACCTCCTTCAAACACTACTGTTTGCCGCTTCATTAACGAAACGGTGCTTAACGAAGAAAGCGATTTTAATTGTGAGAACCGTCCCCAGAGTTCATTTGAAATGTTCCTGGAATCCATGCTCGAACTGGAAGCTGATGTGTTCAACGTGACGAGCTTTATGCATGAAGCTCACAACCCTGAATCCCTTGATTGCGCCTTTAAGAATGAAAAGCTTTCGCAACCGATTCGGGATTTCCTGAAACATACTTTTAAATTAATTGCAGAAAACAAACCCCATGCTGTTGCCAGTGTACTTACCTATGGCCGTGTAGGATTTTTACCAGATCGCTTAAAAGCGGTAATAGAAAAGGCTGATGAACAAAGCAGTAAAAATTACCCCCGGTTGCTCCACTTTTTGCAGCGTCGGCTAGATAAAGACAAGGAATTTAATCAACAGTGTGCGCAGTATATGGTTGAATCACTTTGTGGAGATAGTGATGTGAAATGGCAGGAAGCAGAACGGGCGGCTGTGCGGTCGCTCGAACTGCGTAAAAACCTGATGGACTGGATGGCCACTAAACTGTAAAAGCAATCCGTTAGTAAAGTATCCGGATCCTAATGTCCGGGTAC
>CAZIWJ010000276.1:0-2847 GCA_964542855.1 uncultured Roseivirgaceae bacterium | reverse complement strand
CTAAACTGTAAAAGCAATCCGTTAGTAAAGTATCCGGATCCTAATGTCCGGGTACGTCCGTACCGGGTACATCCATACCGGGTACATCCGTACCGGGTACATCCGTACCGGGTACATCCGTACCGGGTACATCTGTACTGGAAGTAAAGATATACAACTGGTTTCCGAGCAATAAACGGGTGCCGTTTTGCAGTTCTTCTTCTCCTGTTATTTTAACGAAGGTTGAAAACCGCGGACTGGTATTCTGAATGAGCCAGCGTTTTCCTGATCGAAATATGCGGGCGTGAGTTTTTGCCGAAAGGCTAGTGTCGTTATAGTCGATTAGCGACCGGTTAACCACATTTTCAGCATGCTGCAAACGAATAAACCGGTTCGACTGAAGATCGTGCAGGGTAATGGTATTTACTTCGCTAAAAAAACCGGGTAAATGGTCGGGTTGTGTGTTTTCCAGGTAAATCACTATTTGCCGGTTTCCCAGGATGATGGTTTGTCCGTTTGAAATGTACCGGGGCTGAAGGGGAAGAATACACGAACGATAAGCATTGCTGGATGGTTTTACAAACCACTTTCCATACCTGAAGTATAACGCCACATGGTTATTGGGGCACAACGTGGGGTTATCGGGGTCAATATTATTCCGGTTCAGCGTTACCTCGCTATATTCACCCAGATCAATGGTTACCGTCTGCTCTGGGTTCTGCTCATTGATCAGCTTTACTTCTTTGCAACCTTCTTCAGGTTGCTGACCAAAATGAAGCTCTTTCAATGCCAGGGTAGGGGCCATGATGACCTGTTGCGAATCATTGGAAGAAAATTGGGGCTTATAATCCGGTTTTACATTGCCAGTGTTTTCCCGAATCCTCCTGGTGAGGGGCAGTTCACCCGGTGAAGGTGACTCTTTCCAGGGTTTATGAGTGCCGGATTTACCCCAGTTAAGTAACTTTTGCATGAATAATTGAAACATAGTCCATAATCTGGTTATTGTTCGCTGCGTACGTCCGCCACGATAACTGTTATATTGTCATTTCCTCCAGCCTGGTTAGCCTCATGAACCAGCTGTCCGGCCAGTTGATCAGGAGAAGCTTTTGAACTGGCAAGTTTCTCCATTACAGGCGCCGAAATCATATCAGAAAGCCCGTCGCTACAAAGCACAACTTTTTTCACCTGCTGAAGAGGAATTTTTCGGTAATCCGGTTTGGGGTTTTGCGATGGAACTCCTAACGATTGGGTAATGATATTATTTTTCGGATGTAACCGGGCTTCTTCGGGAGTTAGTTCATTATTTTTCACGGCTTTCCAAACCAGCGAATGATCTTCGGTTTGTAGAATAAGTTTGTGTTTTTCGTTTACCGTATAACAACGGCTATCCCCGCACCAGGCGATGTGCAGGTGATTATTGGTTAGCAAGGCCAGCACTGCGGTGGTTCCCATATTGTTGCAACCGGACTTTGTTCGGGCAAAATGACCGATTTGCTGATGGGCTTTAAGCAGCATTTGTTTCATTTTATTTTTCGGATCAGGATCAGAATCCTGAATTTTAACGTCTTTGAAATCAGCTTCCAGGCTTTTGGCTGCAATTTCAGCGGCTTTCCCCCCGCCATAAGTGCCACCCATACCATCGAGAACCGCTAATAGTAAGCCCGGGAAGCTGGTACTGTACAAACCACTTGGTGAGGAGGTAAAAAAAACATCTTCATTGTTTATCCTGCCCTTTCCTACATTGGTAAGTGCCGATAAATTAATCTGGTAGTTCAAGTATTAATTATTTAAGGTTTGGCTGGTTTACTATTTTACTTAAAGGTAATACATGATACTCACCATTCTGTTTGCTGTTGTATAATCCTATTGCAAAGGCCTGCTTCTTCTCAAAGCTGAAAACAAACCCACTGGAAGCTAACTTATTTTTGTTTATTCCGGTAATGACTTCTTTGCTCTTCGGCTCCTCGTATTGTAGTTTAAAAGAAGAATACCTGGGTTGCTCCTGATTAGCTTTTAAACTAAGTAACTGAAGACTGTTTTCTCCTGGTTTAAGCTTTCCGGGTAAAATAATACCCTTAAATGGAGATACAACCGTTGACCAGTCGGTAAGGTTATGCGGAGTGGTTAGCTTTCGTTTAACGACGTATCCGTTGTACGTATCGTTAACGTACCGCTCTGATTTTACGGGGGTTTTTAAATCACGGTTAGTGAAACGAAATTGTCGGTTTCCCAATAATGAACGGGCAGTATAACTTACCTCAAGGTTAGCACCCTGGCTCGCCAGCAAGTTAAGCTCACTTTTTTCATAATAATACGGTTCCAGGCAATGACGGGGAGCAAGTAAATTGCCATCGTGCATAAGAAAGCCTGTACACGCACAGGGTGCTGGAAGGGTAATACCGCGTACCAGTTTTCCGTCTAGTTGAGCTTTGATATTACTAATTTGTACCTGGAATACATGCTGTTTCACCTGTTGTAACACCTCGTATTCGGTTTCCTGATTTTCCAGTTCCTGCCTTTTTCTGATTAGTTCTGCCTGCTGTTCCTTTAAGGATTGCCGGTCTGCCTGGAGATTCACACCGGAAAGGATTTGATCCGATTGCACATCTGTTTTAAATTCCTGGTAACGGCGGTTAACTTTACGAAGCGAATCTGCTTTCACCTGGTTCTCGTGTTTCACCGTTTTCAGTTGTTTATCCATGGCTGATACAAGATTCCAGAAGTATATACAGCAAGAAACGGCAACTAGTAGCAGCACCGACAGGACAGCCGTTGCTAAAGCACGTTTATTACCGGTATTATTATAACGTGCTGTAACACAATGAAAACGGAAACGAGGGCCCTGAGCCCCTAACTGAATAATATCGT
>CAZIWJ010000275.1:0-4222 GCA_964542855.1 uncultured Roseivirgaceae bacterium | reverse complement strand
GTTTTGTCAATAATGTTTCCAACCGTAGCGCTCAACAGGGCAATAAGCAGCGCCGGCATCGTTAAAATGAGCTTTGTAAGAAAAGTAGCGTAGGGAACGTCAGAAAAAATATGGCTCATCTGGGGCAGAGAGGGAGCGATAGTTGCTCCTGACATAACGGTTAAACTACTGGTTAGTAACAGGGTTAGTTTTAAAAGTAATTTCTGGCTCATAACATGTTTACTTACGATTAACCTAACGATATCAGGCTGTAAGTGTTATTAAAGGAAACTGCTGTAAAGCAGCACACTTATGAAATCGAGAATGAAGCCACTTATATTAATTTTTTTCTTACTTATTACTGCTTGCCGATCGCAAACCCAGGTAGCAGTTAACAATATCAGTGATCCTCCGGTAAAGAGCGATAAAGATGAAAAATATTCTAATGTGTACGCTGCACTCGACGGTACCTGGAAGGGTACTTTTTCCATCTATGAAGATACAACCGGACAGCAGCCAGGAGATAGCCAACCGGAAAACATAAGTGTTGCTAATCTCGACTCATCCTGGCTGAAGAAAACCCGGGAAATTCAGGTTAAACAGGTTTACCATTCATTATCTCCGTATTTTCAGAAAGTTACCATTACCGATCGGTATTCAAACCCAGGTGGAAAACCTGAAAAAGTGGTTAGTAAAGGGGTAAACAAAGTTCAGGAAGGAAATTTATGGTGCGTGGTAAGAAAGCCGGACGAAACTGTTATTCATGAAGGTACGTTGAGCGGACCTCATACCCTCATCTGGCAACGAAACAAAAACGACCCCCAGAAAATTGAATATTTCAAGGAAACCGTAGAGGATAACTCATACAAAATAGTGGGTTGGGGTTATTACCAGGGCGACGACCCTAAAGCGGGGCCGGCGTACTGGTTTTATGGAAATTACTCCCGCACCAATGAAGAATAAAGAATTATATTTTATTGCGATCCTTCCGCCTCAAAACCTGCAGCATCGCATAACAGCTATCAAACACCAAATCGCTGAACGGTACAAAAGCCGGCACTCTTTAAAATCACCTCCACACATTACCCTGCAAATGCCTTTTAAATGGAGGGCCGACAAAGAAAACGAGTTAATAGAGGGCCTGCAGCAGTTTGCTAAGGAAACGCAACCGTTTACAATACAACTGAAAGGGTTTAATGCGTTCCCCCCAAGAGTAATTTACGTTGACGTAGTGCCTTCTTCCGAGTTGAATGACCTGAAGGCGCTTCTTGCTACCTTCCTGCGTAAGAATTTCAAGTTTAATAATACCGAGCACAAAAGTGGTGTGTTCAAACCGCACGTTACCGTTGCATTCAGAGACCTGAATAAAACATCTTTTACCCGGGCGTGGGAAGAATTAAGAAACGATACGTTTGAAGCTACATTTAAAGTAAATGCCCTTTCATTACTTAAACACAATGGGAAGACCTGGGAAGTGTTTAGTAATCATTCATTACTTCCGGCAAGCAATAGATAACCTCTATTTAAATTCCAGAAACATTTTTATAAAGCAAAATCTGGAATTATTATTGCTTTTTGGAGGTCTAAATTTAGTTCTTCAACTAAGCTTATTAGCAGCATCTGTACTTATAATTTTTCGGCAGGCTAATGGCGTTTAACCTATTCTGGTTTTGGAGGTAGTACTAGCCGGATGGGTAGCAGGTCAGTTGCATAATCTGCTCATTACGATAAACGAGTTTGCCGGAAATGGGAAGTGTAAAAAAGGAAAAATGATATTCAGAAGGAAAACCAGGGAAGAACGTTTCTGGCAGTGGTTTAAAAGTAAAAAAGACGCATTTTACCTCATTGAGGAACATAATATTAACTCGCTTTTGCAGCATTTAACCCGGAGGCTCCATCGCATTCATAAAGAACTGACTTACGAACTGGGGCCTGCCAGTAACGGAAAACGAACACTGGTAATTTCTTCAGACGGCAACCAACAACTTTTCCCCCTGGTAGAGAACTTAATTAACCAGGCCCCAGAATTCAAAAAATGGCGAATTTTAGCTTTCAGGCAGCCTAAAGACATCGATTCGGTTGAATTGAAAGGTAAGCGTTTGCGGTACGACGAAGTGAAGTTTTCCTATAAACCTCTACCCGGCAGACTAGCCCTAACGCTATTTGTTAACCGATACCAAAAACACCCCCAGTTAAGCCGGATCATTGTACCGCTGTTATTGCAGAACCTAATCGGTGAATACGAAACAGCAACTTACCTTACCTTACACTCCTACAAAGATATAAGTGAGGCGCCGGGGGTATTGAACATCTATCCTCTCCCTGAGCTTAAAAGAATACTAAACGAGAAAAAATTAAAAAGTAATCATCAATAGCGGTCTTTTAATATTCACCGTTATCTTCAGCCTCGCTTAAATGTCGTAATAGGGTTTTCACGTAATGGCGGTTACGGCGGTGCTTTTTCTGCTTGCTGGCACGTTTATTTACTCGCTTATCTTTTACCACCCGGTCTAGGTCTTCCGCATGCTCTATTTCCTGGTAATCCTTAATTGATGTTCTCTTTCCCATATCTAACCTGTTAACTAAATATATAACCGCTGGTGAACTGGAGTTGTTCCTCTTTTTATCAAAAGGAAAGAAGGATCATTCTGTATAATCCTTTTTTGCACTACTATAGAGATATGATTTTTCGTTGCTTCAGACCTTCAAAACTAAGTGCATTTGCTAAACGATAATGATTATCAATTACAACTTTTTTTCGTCTAGCCAGTTTAATGTAGTATTAACATCAAACTCTTATTTACTATGCCAATTACCGCAAATACAGTAGAACAAGTAGAATTAGAAAAAACAAATATTGACATTACGGAAAAAGATCAGCACTCGGTAGCTGAGTCGTTAAACAAGCTGTTAGCCGATGAAATGCTATTATTAACTAAAACCCGTAACTTTCATTGGAATGTAAGAGGCATGCATTTTCAGCCGTTACATGCTTTGTTTGAAGAACAGTATAATCAATTGGCTGTTATTACCGATGATGTTGCCGAAAGAGTTCGGGCATTAGGACATTATGCCCTCGGTTCTATGGAAGAAATGCTTGCAGAAACCCGACTTCAGGAAAGCACAGACCGACATCTGAACGACCAAAAAATGGTTAAAGAACTGCTGGAAGATCACGAAGCAATAATCAGAGTGTTAAGAGAAGACCTGGAGCGGTATGCGGACGTGAATAAGGATGCCGGTTCCAGCGATTTTGTTACAGGTATCATGGAAATTCATGAAAAAATTGCCTGGATGCTGCGAGCTCACATGTAATTGAAAAATTTATTCAAAGAATAAAAGGTGGCCAATAAAGTCGCCTTTTTTCATTTAAGTTCGCCAGTTCCTTCACCTCAGGTGTATGAAATCTTAAGCAATATAAATAAAACAACAGGCATAGGTTTTCAAACATTTCTTAGCTAACCATTTGCAAGAGCTAAACCTGTTGTAGTATAAAATAAAGCCAGGATATTTGAGTCTGCCAAACACAAAAGTTTAGTTATAGCAGGTAAGCAGGATCTTTGCCCCCTGAAAATTCCAGGAATTATAAATAGTAGCATTACAATCACATTACTAACAGAATTAATAAAGCAGTGTACCCGACCTACCCCGGCCGGAACTGACAATTCCGTTATTGAAAAGCAGTACTTGGCATACTTCAATACTTACTGTTTTGCAAAATAATTAAGTAGCAAACGAAAAACTGTTAAGTTCAGATTTGGTTAAATTTTGCTATTGCGTCTGCCTCGATACTCCAGAAATAAAATAACGACTACCCCAGGTAAAAAAGCCAAAAGCATCCCCGAATAATAAGAACAGAAAAAGTTGGGATATTGCAACACGGTTCCTTACCCTAAACCTTGCAGTAAATCCAGCATACTACTCAACTCAACCTTATTTAAGATATGTATCAACCAATTGAACCATAAAAGCGAAGTGAAAAAGTAAAAAAAGTAATTCAATGTGAGCTAAGTTGTTGAATAACAACCCGGTTTTACTTTTATATAATAATTAACTTACCTCGCTCTCTTTATATTACATTATATCGTTTTAAGCTTTATAATTTCAATTAATGATCAGGAAAATTATACTTCAGAAGCGGGCTAAATCAGCTTGATTATGATAAATAAACTACCTGGGCGAAGTACTCAACACACTCATACTTAATAAAATACAAATATTAAAGTAAGATTATTAACGACTG
>CAZIWJ010000274.1:1476-4263 GCA_964542855.1 uncultured Roseivirgaceae bacterium | reverse complement strand
CGCGTGGTACAGGGCCGCTACCAGACCAGCAAAAGCCTCAATGGCATTGGGGTAATTAGCGGTAAAGACCTCACCACCGAAGCGGCCATCACCAAAATGATGTACCTGCTGGCCAGGGAAACCGACCAGGAACGCATCAGGAAACAACTTCAGGTTCCCCTGCGGGGAGAAATGATATGATCTGGTAACATAATTTGCTTCACCTGCACCAGCTTTAGTATATTGGGCAGTCATGTCACTAACCAAACTAATCATGAAGCAATCACCCTCCTTGCAACTACTGCTTTACTTACTTTTCATTTCTTTTGCCGTTTCCGCTCAGGATCTCCCTTCCATTAAGGATAAAACCAATAAAATGGAAAAGTACGAAGGGTACATGCCCTTTTACTGGGACGAGGAAAACGGGAAAATCTGGCTGGAAGTCAGCCGGTTAAACCAACCCTTCCTGTACTACCCTTCCCTGGCGGCCGGTACCGGCTCCAACGACATCGGCCTCGATCGCGGGCTGCTGGGCCAGGAAAGGGCGCTGGAGTTCAGGAAAAGCGGTCGGAAATTGCTGCTCATCGAACCCAATACCAACTACCGGGCAGAAAGCAACGATCCGCAGGAAAGGCAGGCGGTCAGCGAGTCGTTTGCCGAGTCGGTTATTCACGGGTTTACCGTTGCGGCTACCACAAGGAACAGCTACCTGGTCGATGCTACGGATTTCCTGATGCAGGATCACATGGGCTTTGCCGAACGCATTCAACGAACCAACCAGGGTAATTTCTCGCTCGATTTGTCCCGATCGGCTTTTTACCTGGACCACACTAAAAATTTCCCTGAAAATACCGAGTTTGAAGTTACGCTAACTTATACCGGAAGCAAAGCCGGAAGCTACCTGCGGTCGGTTAGCCCCAACAGCAACGCAGTTACCGTGCGGGTACACCACTCTTTCGTACAACTGCCCGATGATAATTACGAACCCCGGCCCTTCGATCCCCGGTCGGGCTTTATCTCCATGAGCTACTACGATTACGCCACGCCGGTAAGCGACCCGATTGTGCAGCGGTTCATCACCCGCCACCGGCTGGAAAAGAAGAACCCGGAAGCGGAGATGAGCGAGGCGGTAGAACCGATTGTATATTACATGGACCCCGGCGCCCCGGAACCCATCCGTTCAGCCCTGATGGATGGTATGCGCTGGTGGAACCAGGCGTTCGAAGCCGCCGGCTACAAAGATGCTTTCCAGGTAAAACTGCTGCCCGAAGATGCCGACCCGATGGATATCCGGTACAACCTGGTGCAGTGGGTACACCGTTCCACCCGCGGTTGGTCGTACGGAACCAGTGTAACCGATCCCCGTACCGGGGAAATTATTAAGGGAAAAGTAACGCTGGGATCGCTCCGGGTGCGACAGGACTTCCTGATTGCCTCAGGCCTCGTAGCCGATTACCAGGAAGGAAAACCGGTTTCCAACGAAATGCTGGAAATGGCACTGCAACGCCTACGGCAACTGGCAGCCCACGAAGTAGGCCACACGCTCGGGCTGGTACACAACTACGCAGCATCGTACAACGACCGGGCTTCGGTGATGGATTACCCCCACCCGCTGGTTACTATTAACGACGATAATACACTGAGCCTCAATGAGGCCTATACCAACGAAATTGGCGCCTGGGATAAGGTAGCCATTACCTACGGCTACCAGGATTTTCCGGAAGGCGTTGATGAACCAAAAGGGCTGAACGAAATTATTCAGCGCTACATCGATAACGGGCTGAAGTTTATTTCCGATCGCGACGCGCGGGCTACCGGCGGTGCCCACCCCGTTTCTCACCTGTGGGACAACGGCGGCAGCGCAGTAGATGAACTGAACCGCACAATGGAAGTGCGTAAAATTGCCCTCGAGAATTTCTCGTTAAATAAAATACCGGTTGGCCAGCCGGTGGCAACGCTGGAAGAAGCGCTGGTACCGATTTACCTGTTCCATCGCTACCAGGCAGAAGCTGCCGCGAAGCTAGTTGGCGGACTGAATTACTCTTACGCGGTGCGGGGCGACGGGCAGATGATCCTGGAGCCGGTTTCGGCCGGTGAACAGCAGGAGGCCATCGCCAGCCTGCTGCAAACCCTGGAACCGGAAGCCCTTACGATTCCAGAGAAGGTACTCGAGCTATTACCCCCTTACCCGCTGGGCTACCGGGAAAACAGCCGGGAGCTGTTTCCTTCGCACACCGGCATCACCTTCGATCCGGTTGCCGCGGCCGAATCGGCAGCCAACATGGTGCTGGGCCTGCTTATGCATCCGCAGCGAACCACCCGGATGATTGATTTGCACGCCCGGTATAGTGATTTACCCGGCTTTAACGATTTAATGAACAACATTGTGGAGGCAACCCTGCTCCAGCCCAAGCAAAACGGCTATGCCGGTGAAATGCAGCGGCTGGTAGACCGGCTGGTGCTGGATCATACCCTGAACCTGGCGGCCAACCACGAGGTAGCCGGGCAGGTGCGGGCGATAGCCGAACTGAAAGTACAGGAAATGAAAACTATAGCGGTAGAAGAAGGGGCCAATGCCGGTGAACCGCAGAATAAGGCGCACTGGAATTACCTGATCAGCCGGATTGCCGAATACGAAAAAAACCCCGACCAGGTGGTACAGCAGTATCCGCTCGACGTACCCGACGGCTCGCCCATTGGGCAGGAAGTACCGTTCTGCTCGCACCAGTAGCCACAGAAAAATTTGGGGAAGTACATGAAGCACCCGAAGCTCACAGTATAATCGAACATGAGCTTCGCGTGCTTCCT
>CAZIWJ010000274.1:0-1376 GCA_964542855.1 uncultured Roseivirgaceae bacterium | reverse complement strand
GTCTTTACATTGGATTTAAAGGCCTGTAAGCGATGGGTAACCAGCTACTTATACTGCCAATCCATTTGGTTAAAATACAACTATTTTCTTACAAGGGGTAGAATAAAAGGGTACAATCATAGTTTGTAACCGGTAGAAGCGGCTTGTAAATTATAGGATGATACCCTTCTTATGAAGCAACGAACATTTTTTATACTGGTAACGGCAATAATTTGCTGGTTCACCTGCTCCGGTCCGGCGCAGGTTGCAGCTGCTAACCGATATAGTAATGAAATTACCTATCTTACCGACCAGCAAGCTGCAGCAACCGACCCGGAAAAAGTACATCAGGATAAACCAGTTCCTGATACCCTGGGAACACTGGACAAACTGGAAACCCTTTCCTCGGCGATCGATTCAACCGAGCAACAAGCCCTTTATACCCATGCCAAACAGCAGGCCGAAATTGAATTACTCAAAAAAGAGAAGGAACTGCAACAAGCGTTACTGGAGCAAAAGAAGATCGTTCAGCAGGGACTTATTGGCGGAATGGTGTTACTGGCAGTGTTGCTGGTAATGGTTTACCAGGCCTATCATTACAACCGGAAGCAGAAGCGAAAACTCCGGTACCAGAACGAAAAAATCCAGGAGCAGCACGAAGCCCTGGAAGAACTGAATCGCACCAAAGACCGGCTGTTTTCCATCATCTCGCACGACATAAAAGGGCCGCTCAATACGTTAAGAAGCTTTGTAGACCTGCTAAATACCCATTCGGCAGATATGTCGAGAAAGGAAATCGGCGAAATGAGCAACCGCATCGGCGATTCTTTACAAAACCTGGATGTACTGCTGAACAATCTGCTGGCCTGGTCGCGGTTACAACTGAACCAAAAAGTTCACGCCCCCGAATTGCTGAATTTGCAACAGGTTGTGGAGCAAACTACCGCCCTTTACAGCGAAGCGGTAATGGAAAAACAAATTCGTATTACCCCGGAAGTAAGCGATGAGTTGCAGGTGTGGGCCGACCCCAACGAACTGCAAACGGTAATCCGGAATTTAGTAGGCAACGCCGTAAAGTTTTCTTATACCGGCGGGGAAATCCGCATTCGGGCTACCACCGGCCATGAACGGGTAGAAGTACAGGTAAGCGATCAGGGGCTGGGCATGGATAAGCAAACGGTACGGTCGCTGTTCGTACTGGACAAGAAAGTAAGCCATATGGGCACGGCGAATGAAAAGGGGGCTGGTTTCGGGCTTATTCTCTGCAAGGAACTGGTGGAAAATAATGGTGGCCGGCTGCGGGTGGAAAGCGAGCCAGGAAAAGGCAGTACATTCTTTTTTACGTTGCCTGTTCATGCGAATATCCCCTCAAAATCACTGGCTTAATTGGGTTAAAT
>CAZIWJ010000273.1:0-4289 GCA_964542855.1 uncultured Roseivirgaceae bacterium | reverse complement strand
TTCAATAAAATTAAAATTAATGCGACGCCTGTTTAAATTAAAAGACCATAATACAAGCGCAGGAAACGAAATACAAGCCGGAGTTATTACTTTTTCAACCATGGCCTATATCATTATCGTAAATCCTTCGCTAATGCAACAAACGGGGATGGATTTTAACAGTGTGTTAGTGGCAACCTGCCTTGCTGCGGGTATCGGTTCCCTGCTCATGGGACTACTGGCCAATTATCCTTTTGGCCTTGCTCCCGGTATGGGCCTGAATGCTTTCTTCGTGTTTACGGTCGTTCTTCAACTTAATTACACCTGGCAGCAGGCTCTTGCCATGGTTTTTATTTCAGGGATACTTCTCATTGCCCTGACTTTAAGCGGTGTGAGAGCAAAAATTATGGATGCCATCCCTTACAGTATACGTTTTGCTATTCCGGCCGGCATCGGGTTGTTTATTACGTTTATTGGGTTAAATAATGCCGGGGTAATACAATTTAACCAGGGACCAGTCATTGATATACTACTTAATAATTCAGACAAGAACCCAAATGAATTGATTCCCCTGGTTAATAACGCACCCAGCCAGGTACTCGAACTGGGTAGTTTCCTGAACCCCGACGTAGTTCTTTGCCTGCTGGGTATTGGTATCAGCATTATTTTAGTCATTTATAACGTAAAAGCGGCCTTGCTTATCAGCATTGTACTATCTACAGTAATTGGAATACCCATTGGGGTTACTGAAGTACCGGATGAATTGATTAACTACGATTTTTCTCTGGCCCCAACCTTTATGCAAATGGATTTTAAAGGGTTACTGGGACTTAATGAGTCCCAATCATCTCTCGGGGTCATTGTTACCTTTATTACTTTATTGCTTTCCTTTTCTATCGTCGATCTGTTCGATTCGGTGGGCACTTTAATTGGGACGGCTCATAAGGGGGGATTCCTTGATGAAAATGGTAAACTACCTCGCATTAACCAGGCTCTGATGGCCGATGCAGTAGCTACCAGTTTCGGAGCGGTGCTGGGCACTTCTACCACAACCACCTACATTGAAAGCGGGTCTGGTGTTATGGCAGGAGGACGCACAGGATTAACGGCGATAACAGTAGCTGCACTTTTTATTTTCAGTATTCTCATCGCTCCTCTCGCAGCCATGGTACCAGCGGCTGCAACCGCACCGGCCCTGGTTATGGTTGGAATTAGTATGATTTCCTCGTTAAAAAAAATAGACCTTTTATCATATCGGGAAGCTATACCTGCATTTTTAACCGTGGTGCTTATGCCCTTTACGTACAGTATTGCTAATGGTATTGCTTTTGGACTGATTAGTTACGTTATCATCCATGTCGTTCTTAAAGACTTCAGAAAAATCCCCTTTGCCCTTTACGTCATTAGCTTTTTGTTCCTGTTGCGGTACCTGTTAATGGGCTAAAAAGAATAACTTATTAAAGCAATTCCTGCAAGTATTCGGTTATTAGTATAATATAATTTATACTCGCATAAATTATATTATACAAACGACAGGGTGGTGACCCAATAGTCAACTAATATATGTTATTACAATACTATTTTTATTGGATGAAAAAATTAGCTAATTTTCAGCCCTTACGTTCAAATAAAAATGCTCCTTTTTTTCATGGAAGAAAAAGTACTACAAGCCATACGCACCATTGCTCATAACCCAAACAAGATTTCTTCTGTTTACCGGATCAGGAAAGAACAGGAATATACCCGCTACTATTTTTTATATAATAAACGATTTGTGTGGTCGGTAGAAAAATTGGAAGATGACGATTTTTTTCATGTTAACGATTCGCTGTTAGCCAGCAAGGCTTATACAGCAACCTACTTTCCTGGTGCCACCATCGATGAGATAACCCGGGAGCACGAGTTAGCCATTGATAAAAATAACACAGATGAACTTAGTTACAGCCCCTCCCTGCTTAATTCCGAGGAGGCACTAAGTATTTTCGATGATCTTTACAGAACGGTTAACGAGTTATATTTCGGTTTCGAGCGTATACTTGATGAAATTATTAACCATAGCAAAGAGAACGACCAAAAAGGTATGTCTGCTGATCATCACTAGCAATCTTTTTGTAAACATTCTTCATCTTCAAGTTCTAATTCTATGGTGGGGTGCTCAATTCCTTTTTTTAGCAAAATGGTTTTAATTTCCTGTTTTATAGCCATCAATTCTTCATCAGTATTTCCCTGTTGAATAACAACGTGGAGCGTAAGAATATGGTAATTTCCATCCAGGCTCCAGATGTGGGCGTCGTGGAGGCTCTTAACAGCATGCAAGTTTTTAACTACCTGGATAATATCATCCATTTGAATATTTTCAGGTACAGCCTGCAACATAACCGTAATTACTTTTTTAATCATTTTAATAGCGTTGAACAGGATGAAACCGGCTATTCCAACAGATAATATGGGATCAATAATAGTCCAACCCGTATACTGAATAACCAGCGCCCCGGCTAAAACAGCAATCCAACCGAGTGCATCCTCCAGTAAATGGAGCGAGATTACTTTCTGGTTTACGTTACCGTGAGATTTTTTTAGCCTGAACACTGCCAGGCCGTTTATGGCAACGCCAAGCAATGCAATGTAAAGCACGCCGGTAGTTTGAATTTCTTCGGGTTCTAACAGCCTGGGAACAGCCTTTGTTATAATAAACGCCGAACCGGCAAGCAGGATAGTAGCATTAATTAATGCCGATAAAAGCGAGAAGCGACGGTATCCGTAAGAGAAACTTTTGTCACCGGACTTCTGCGAATAATTCTCAAAAAATAGAGCAGATCCTATAGCAATGGTATCACCAAGGTCGTGAACAGCGTCAGAGAGGACAGCTACCGAATTGGTCAGTAAACCACCGACAAATTCAATAACAGTAAAAGAAAGATTAAGAAACAAAGCAACCCATAAATTTTTGGTGATGGGATGCGCGTGGATGCCAGCTACATCGTGTTTATGAGTATGCTTTGTTTCAGCCATATAACTTAATAAATGAGTCTTACTATTTTAGTATACGACTCATAAGTATCGGGTTACTCGATAACCAGTTCGAACTGCACATCAATGTCCGTTTCACCGTCCGTAACATCTGTTGTTTCAGACTTAATATCAGGTTGATGCTTGAGTACTACCCGAAAATCACCTTCAGCAGCATCGCCGGTTGTCCAGCTGGTTTCCAGCCCTAAAGGATTATCATTATCGTCGGAATCGTTATAATTTACGTCTGTTTCATCGTCTGTGCGGGCATCAAAATTTCCGTCGCCTTCAGGAGAGGTAAAAAGACCGTTATCCCAACTAAAGAATATCATGTGCTCTTCATCTTCCTCGGCTATTTCTTCAGTAATATCTTCTACGTCATCCGGATCCAGCTCATTCAGGAAAGAAATTTCCAGGTCGTAAGTCGTATTGGCAGCCAGCACTATGTTATCAACTTCCGGTGCATCCGGCCCATCTCCATCAGGGTCAAGAAACTGCGCAGTAACTGCATCACCACCACCCTCAGGGGTGAACTCCAGGATTACCGTAGTAATGACTTCTTCTACATTTTCCTCTTCAGGAGCTTCATCATCATCACAGGCTGTGAAAGTAATCACAGCAAAAGATATTAAAATATAAGGCAGGTAGTTATGAATTAATTTGTACATAGCTTAATTAATGAGTTTTTAAATAAATAGAAATACAAAGGGGTAATAAACTATGCAGCAGATGGTGGCGGGCGGAGCCGATGTATTACTTTAAAGTCAGACAGGGCAATTGAGTTGCTAATACCGGTAACATGAACGGGCCGTTGCGTTAGCTGATAGAAGCTGTAGCTACTAAACTCAGGCATTACGAAAACGTGCTGAACCTGGCAAAGGGTACAATCTTCATCGAAATTAGACAATGTATCGTGAACTTGCTCGTGTAAAATAACGAGCACGGGTTCAAAAACCAGTAACAAAAAGATTAAGGGTATGGCCAGTATGCTTCGCAAATTGCCTAGGTTAAAGCTTCGTACAGGTTTTTCCAACTCAACTTCACACAATCCATTCTTCCGTCATGATGTTTGATCTCGTTCAAAACCTGAAGGGTTTCATCATTCATGGTTTGTGTGCTTTCGCTTTCAATGTTAGCGAGGAATTCTTTACAAAACAAAGCAATTTGATCTTTGTTCATTCCCTGTATTTTCTTAAGAAGGATAGAAGTAGAGGCTTTGGAAATTGCGCAGCCAAAGCCATAAAAGTGGCCATCAAGCTGCCCGGAATCATTAAAATTCAGGTAAAGGGTATATTTATCCC
>CAZIWJ010000272.1:0-4294 GCA_964542855.1 uncultured Roseivirgaceae bacterium | reverse complement strand
CAACCCTAACGTTGTTACTTACACGTTGTAGGGTAGAGTTGACCGGTACCCGGTAAATATCAGATTGGCTTGAGTTGCAGTTCCAGGTCTACCGCCTGGTCTTTAAAGGCAGTGGTTTGAGTTACGACAATGAGTTCGTCCTCGTCTAGCACCAGGATGGTATAGGTTTGGGTGTTGCCACTACTGTTTTCCAGGCTGAGCCGGCTTTCGTTACTGACCAGGCTCCAGTTCCCGGAAAAGGTTTCCCCGTTCTGATCGGTTAGTTCGTAAGTATTATTATCGTTGATGGTTAGCTGGAATAACGAGTAATCCGTAACATAATCGTACAGCCCGTCGATAAAAGCCGAATCCACCCCCCAGGTCTGGGTCAGGTTTTCAATGGCCCCCGGTTCATCCAGGTTAGTTTCACCCACCAGTTCGCAGGACGACAGCGCCCACGATGTAACGAAAAATAAAGCGGTTAATCTGAGTAGTGTTATCATTGTTTAACTAGTTTAAATCGGCTTACCTGCTCCCCGGAAATAACATCGAGGAAATACACGCCGGCAACCTCGTTCTGCATATCCAGGGTTAAGCCCCGGGCGGTACTGGTTTGTTCGGCAATAACCTGGCCAAGCTGGTTGCTGATGGTGTAAGTAATTTCGCCGGCCGGCTTGCGCTGCAACCAGTTAATGGTTACTACCTGTTGTACCGGGTTAGGAAACACCTGCAATTGCTGGTTCAGCAGTTCGCTGCTGTTGGCAGTAATCAGCACATCCAGCCGGGCACTTTCGGCTACACACCCGTTATTATCGGTAACCACCACGTGGTATTCTCCTTGCGAGCGAGCAATGATCGACTGCCTGGTTTCCCCGATAGGCTGCCCGTTGAAAAACCATTCAAACGCCTGTCCTTCCGAAGCGGTTAGGTAGAACGCGAAAGCGTCGATCGCCGGTTCTACTACTGTAAATACCTCCACGGTAATTTCGGCCCGGTCTTCCTGCAGGCGGCCAACACCCGGAGCGGTAGCCTCCACACTGATTACATCTTCATCGGTTAGCGTATCGGGTGTAAACGTAGTTGACGTTGCACCCTGAACCGGGCTACCATTAACCAGCCACTGGTAAGATACCTCTTCAATATCATTTTCAGGGTTTACCGTAAACTCCCCGGTTTCCCCCGGGCAGAAGCCAGGCTGGGAAGCATTCAGTACAATGGATAATCCGGGGGGTTCACTAATTGTTATGGTAAAAGATACAGGGGTTGAATTACCCGCTAAATCCGTTGCCTCCAGGGTAATTATCACTTCACCGGTTTCCAGCGGGTTACCGCTAATTGTATTACCATTTAGGGTTAATGCACTATTGTCTGGTAGTAAAGTAGTGGTAACCGTTAATTCATCTCCCGGGTCGGGATCAGTAAATACATTCTGCGGAATGGTGTAGCTAAATTCCTGCCCAATGGTAGCTTCCTGATCGGCAGGTGCACTGGCAACTACCGGTGCCCGGTTAATGACTTCTACTGTGAAGTTATCGGATGCTGCATTACCCGCCTCATCAATGGCCTGGACAAAAACAGTAAACGTACCCGCCTGGGTAATATCGGGTGTGCCGGAAAGGGTTCGGGTATCCGGGTTATAATTCAGGAAGCCGGAACCTTCGGTTTCTACGGTTATTTCCAGCACGTCTTCTTCCGGATCGGTGAAGGTATTTTCGGGAATTAACAGGCTAAATTCCTGCCCAATAAATAAACCGGCCTGGTCGGTAATGGGGTTAGCCACAGAAGGCGGCAGGTTATCTGTTCCTTCTTCCGCAACAGTAATCGTAAATTCATCCGTTACGCTGGCACCGTTCGGGTCGGTAGCCGTAACGGTAACGGTGTACGTACCCGCTGTTCCTAAAACCAGTTCGCCCTCGATTGTTTTGCTGGCTTCGTTGTAAGCAAGAAACTCTCCGGCTGCCCCCAGGTTTACCGTAATGGTGAGTTCATCGCCATCCGGATCGGTAAATGCATTCTCCGGTAATACGTAGGCAAACAATTCGCCTTCCCGCTGGGCCGGGGAATCAGGTATAGGATCAGCAACTACCGGCGACTGGTTCGCGCCTTCGCATGCGGCATCGGTCGGATCGCGGAAGGTGACCACAATTGCATCAGTTGCCGTGCAGGATGAGCTGTTGCCTACCGATACCGTATATTCTCCTTCAGCGTTTACCGTGATGGTTTGAGTGGTGGCACCCGTAGACCATTCGTAACTTTCAAAGCCTGCACCGGCATCTAAAGTAATGGAAGTACCTTCGCAAATAGCGGTATCAGCTCCCAGGCTAACGGTAGGTGCGGGTATATCAGTGATGGTAATTTCATCGGTAGCCGAGCAGCCAAAGTTATTGAATACCTGAACTGAGTAAGTGCCAGGAGCGGTAACTTCTAGCGTTGGTCGTTCTGAACCGTCCGACCACAGGTAGCGTACGTAATTGGTACTTTCGGTTTGCAGTAAAACGGTTTCGCCCTCACATTTTTCCAGGTCAGGCCCCAGGTTTACGTTAACTGCCGTATTGAATAGCTCGTCTTCCAGTTTATAGCGGGCAAATTTAGCCGACTGGTAATTCCCTACCCGGGTGAAGTTTCCACCAGCGTAAAAGTAACCGTCATGGACAAAAACAGCCTGTACGATTCTTCCTCCACTTACATTACCATTTACTACTGCCCCGGAACCAAACTCACCCCAGCCCGAGGCCGGAGAATAGCGGGCTAATCCACCAACAGGCTCTCCGTTTAATTCCGTAAACGAACCTCCAGCGTAAAGCACCCCATTATCATCGATATATATATCTTCAAAACCAGAAGCATTCGTATTGGTGTAGCCATCGGCTTTGCGCCAGCCGTTATCGCCCCATACGGCCAATCCGTTCGGTGATATTCTTCGGTTTCCATCGCCCTGCGGATCAATACGGGTGAAGCCTAGCACGTACAGTTCGTTAGTTACCGGGTTCACTTCAAGATCAGCAGCCGTATTGCTGTAGGAACTGTTATCGAGTGAATGCCATTCGGAACCGTCCCAGGCAATAATGCCGGGAATAGCTGTATCGTCGTTAAGCACAAAATTCTGGGAACCGCTTCCTCCAATGTATAAAGTGTCATTTCCCCTGGCGGCCAGGCTGTTCACAGATGAAGGCACAAAAGATAAGCCGGGTAAACCCGACCAGGTGTTCCCATCATAAATTGCCAGGTTGGCGACTGATTGCCCGCCGATTGAACTAAAGTTTCCGGCAACTACTACGTTTCCCTGGAACGGTTGTATATCGTTAATACGTGCCCCGAGGGTATTATCGATCCCGGTTCCAAAGGTAGACCACGATTCAGTGGCAAAATCCCAGACGGCTATTCCACGAGCAGTTTCACCCCCGGCCTGTTCGAAATCACCGCCTACCCAGAGCTGGTCGTTGATAACTTTTAATGAGTACACCGTACCAGAGCTAGTAGAAGAATTCTTAATTCCTTGTCCTAACGGTAACCAGCCATCCTTTTCATTCCAGCGGGCTACCCCGTAAACCGGCTCACCACCAATATTTCTAATTACCCCACCTGCATAAATGTCACCGTTGTACTCGGCAAAGGCGCTTATTCTTCCTGCAGTAGTATTAATACCCGTTCCTACCGGCGACCAGCTGGTGCCATCCCAGGTGGCCAGTCCGTTAATATCTTCCAGTTCTCCGGTATCCCGAAAGTAACCTACTGCCCACAAAGCACCCTGGTACCCGGTAATATCAAATACCTCACCGGAAAACAGTCCGGCTCCCATGGCCTCCCAGGTTTCGTTACTTAAGTTGTAAGCCGCCACACCAACAGAAGATGAAGGAGATTGAAAACTGTTGAAGCCACCGCCCACATATAATTTGTTATCAGCATGATTTACATGAATGGTCTGGATGCGGTTAATGGCGTTTCCAGCTCCCGGTATAGTTTGCCAGGTAGCTGCCTCCCCATCATCAAAAGAATAAGAGGCCAGCGAAGCGTCGAAAACTCCTGCTGCATAAACCTTATTAGTAGCACTATCGTAATGCATGGCCCGAACCTCACCTGACCTATCGGAGTATTTCAGCCCACCATTCATATCCGTCCATCCGGTTCCTTCTTCCCACTGGGCTACGCTATACACCCGTAGAGAATCGATGTCAGGCCCGGCGTAGCCAATATTTCCACCCACTACAATTTTCCCATCGTTCGTGGCTTTAATGTATTCAACGCTTCCCTGTACGATAGCGCCCCCCGATCCGTAGTCCTGCACACCATTATCCATATCTTCAAACTGACCGGT
>CAZIWJ010000271.1:0-4312 GCA_964542855.1 uncultured Roseivirgaceae bacterium | reverse complement strand
GTTTATAAGCTACAATTGATGAACAGGCCCTTAAGGTTTTGTTAAAACTTTATCCTTTGGGCTGCAAGCTCCCTTTCATCACTGTACTGTACATCACCGGTATTAACGTAGAATCAGGCCGGGTCAAGTCAACAAAGCCCTTAAAAATTGGCTTGTTCAGTCATTAAATCTTGTATTTTCGTCAATAAAAACAATATTTCAACAAGTTCTAAGTGTTTCGAGTATGCAGTCTTTTACTTATCATTGCTTTCATGCAAAAAAAAGATGCACGGAAAACGTTCAGGGCCTTGAGAAAAGCCCTAACATCGAATGAATACCGGGAACAAACAGAAGCCATTCAACAACTATATCTGCTTACTTTCCCCCCGGCAGCCAGTGATATACTGCACACTTTTTTACCTATTGAAAAAAACCGGGAACCCTTAACAGATAAAATCGTCAGGGCCTACTGGCACACAAAGGCAGAGGTGATTATTCCGGTTAGTAACCTGCATACTGCCCGCATGCATCATTTCAGGTATACACCCACAACAAAACTTCAGCTTAATCCATGGGGAATACCAGAACCGGTTAACGCCGCTCTTTATCCTGAGCTGGTTTTTACTCACGTGCTTGTGCCTCTACTTACTTTCGACAAATCGGGAAACCGTGTTGGTTACGGTAAAGGTTACTACGACCAGTTTCTGGGCCAACTGCCCAACGGAGTAAAACGAATTGGTTTATCCTTATTTCCCCCTGTAAAAGAAATAGGGGATACCGATCCTCACGACATCCCCTTACAGTATTGCGTTACACCCGGTAAAGTATACCGGTTTTAATCGATTTTAATTACTCAAACCCTTCACTGTTAAAGGTAGTACTGATAGAAAACCCTTCTCCAGTACGATTATCTCTTAACACGATATCCAGATCGTTCATGCGGGCACTCGGGTTAGTAATCGGGCTGGTGTAATAGAGGTAATACAGGCTTCTCGATAAGTTATCGATATCGGTTAGCAGGCTACTGAAAGCATCCTCAATGTCAGCGGCATTATTAGCCCGGAAATAATTACGAGTAGCAATTTGGGTTAACGCAGTTTCGTCTAGGTCATCACTTTGCAAGGCAGCCACGTACACATTTTTATCGCCTATACTATTCAGTGCAGAATCCAGCTGAATATCCGGATCGGCTGTATGCCGGCCATCGGTAAATACCAGTAAGTTACGCTCCTGAATTGAATCGATTGAATACGTCTCAATCCAGTCGAAGTTGTTCTCGCTGGTAACGTCTATAATTGCTCCGTACAGGTTGGTAGAGCTCTCCAGGTCGGTTTCCGGAATCGATTCAATTTGGCGGATTAATTCTCCCCGGTTACTGGTAAAGTCTTGCAGCAGACGGGTATTTTTATCAAACACATAAATTGCAATTTCCTGGTTAACCAGTTTCTGTTCCACCAGGGCTATAGCGGCCGATTTCAGCTGGTCGATAAAACTCGATACACTGCTGGAAATATCTAGCAGCAATACTGTCTTCATGGTATAGGGAATGGCCTGCGGATCAATTTCTACCTTTGATTCGGAGGTAACCTGCCGGCCATTTTCGTAAACGATGAAATCATCGGCAGTTAAATCAGCTACACCGGTTTGCCCATCGGTCACCTGGAAAAGTACGTTTACCCTTCGCTGATCGGGAAATTCATTAACCTCGAACAATTCCATGTTGTACTGATTGTCAAAAGTCATCCCCTCGTCGTCATCACAGGAAAAGAGGAAAGGAATAGTAAGCAAAGATAGCAAGAGTTTATATTTCATACCTTTATTTTTAGTGCAGCATCCATTTTTATACTTATACGCGTAAACGGTACATGGTTAATTATCTTGTTCAGGTTTAAATAAAAAAGCCTGATTGAATTCACAACCAGGCTTTTACCACCCTTACCCAACAACATTAGCTTTGAGTACTTTTTATTTTTACAGGCGTGCCAGTATTTTTTCAGCTTTCTTATCTAAACCATTCATCCGGTACGTGTCGGAAAGAATCTGCTTCCACTTCTCTTCATCCCAGAGGTTAGCCTGATCGAAATGACCCAGAGCTTTTTCTACAAAGAATAAACTGGTTGTGGTATCGCCAGTGCTGGCGTAGCTGTAGGCCAGGCTTAACCACGATTGCACATAATGAGAATCTTCCACGGATGGATCTTGCGCAAACCAGAACAATGCCTCTTCGTAATGAACAATAGCTTTGTTGTAGTTGGAAACTTCCAGGTTTTGCTCTCCTTTTACGTAGTGGTGAATTGCTTTTTCTTTCTCCTTCGTTACCTGAGCCTGCGTAATTGTAACAGTAAGGATAACGACTAATGTACTCAGTAAAAATCTCATCATGCACACATTTATTTGATCAACTATTCATCTACTGACAAAAAGCGTGCAAGAATGCTTATTTATATAAAAAAATTAACTAAAAATTGTACTATACAACAAAAATTATATACAGAAAGTAGAGTTTTTATATGATATATTCATTTTTTTAGCGGAAGCAAGCATTTCATATTGTTCCGGAATGGGAAACCTTTCTCTATACCGATTCAGTAACCGGTGCACTATCAGTTTGCAGCAGCCCGGCAGCCACTCTGCCCACTTTCATAGCTGCGTTAATTGATCCGTTAAGCTGGTGGTCACCAGCCACGTACAATCCTTCCCGGATGCGCATTTTGGCTGGCTGAATATCGTTCTGAACCCGATCCTGGTTCGGGAGCGCATAATCGATTCGGTAAGTAGTTAAGTGTTTCCAGTCTTTTACCGGCTGTCCAAACCATCTTGATAGCTCATCAACGGCTTCTCTAACGAGCACTTCGTCGCTGGCTTCCTGCAGGCCACTTACCGATACGGAAACCAGGTGCTGTCCTTCAGGAGCATAAGCATCCGATACCAGGTCCATTACACAAAGGTTGTTTACCCACTTGCTCTTTGAAGCATTCAGGGCAATAAGGGGTTTATAAATTGGCAAACGAGGGGTAGAGAAATAAAGGTTGGTTACCGACTGGCGCGATAATTTAACCTTATCATCCAGATTTTGCAGGAAATCATTAGCTTCAGTAGCCAGCAGGATCTGCGGGGCCGAGTATTTATTCCCTTTGGCTGTTTTAACCTGTTGCCCATCGATGGCAACTACCTTTTGCCCGGAGAGAATACTCTCCTCCGGAAGGCGGGAAGCCAGTTGTTTGGGAATTTCCTCCATCCCCAGCCTGGGGATACTGGTATCGCCACTGGAAAACATTTTAAATACAAAGTCGAACATTCTGCGTGAAGTGGTGAGGCTGCTCTCCAGAAAGATGCCGGCCATAAAGGGCTGAAAGAACTTACGCAGCATAATTTCTCCGAAGCCATACTGCTGGATTATTTCCAGTGTGGATAGTTCTTCGCCTGTAAAAATTTCATCCACTGATTTTCTCCTTAGCCGGGCAACTAATGCCAGCATCATAAATTTATCGCGAATTGTTCCCACGTCGGAAAGCAGGGTTTTAAACAGGCCCGATGGTTTGCGGGTAGGATCCAGAATTTCCTGCATTCCGTCTTCACTTAATACCAGCGCTCCGGGCAGGAAGGCCTGAAGATCGAGCGCATCATAATCAAGAAGTGCTTTCGTTTCAGGATATTCGGTTAGCAATACCTGGAACCCCCGGTCGCACAGAAAGCCATTCACCCTATCGGTTTTAATGCGGCCGCCAGGCCGGTCGGAAGCCTCGAGCAATAAAACGGATTTACCTGCCTGCCGCAGGTAGTTTGCAGCTGTTAATCCGGTTAATCCGGCACCTATAATAATTACATCAGCCGATGATTTCATGGTTCTTATATTATTATCAGAACTCGTTCGTTTTGAATACAGTTGAAACGTTTAGGGTGTTCCATACTGTTGAAGTAAATTTATACATTATAAACTAACTTTTATGACTTACCTGGCCGTAGCCGGAAATATTGGAGCTGGAAAAACCAGCCTGGTGCACCTCCTGGCCCAACACTTTAGCTGGCAAATTGCTCCCGAACCGGTTACTGATAACCCCTACCTGGCCGATTTTTACCACGATATGGAGCGCTGGGCATTTCACTCGCAGATTTACTTTTTACAACGGCGGTTCGAGCAAACCCGGAAAATTACCGAATCCTCACAATCTGTTATTCAGGACCGGACCCTTTACGAAGACCAGGCTGTTTTTGCTGCCAATTTACACACGTCGGGCCTGATCAGTACCCGTGATCACCAGAACTATTTAACATTATATCATCAGCTGGAACGGTTGGTGCAACCCCCTGATCTGCTAATTTACATTAAAGC
>CAZIWJ010000270.1:2943-4377 GCA_964542855.1 uncultured Roseivirgaceae bacterium | reverse complement strand
TTTACCTGGGAAACCTAAGCTGGCTGAAAACCGAAGCGGGTTTTTTTTATAAATCTTTCGATGTAGCCAGAGACGAAGACTACCTGTTTTACCGTAGCCCGTTTGCTTCGGTTGAATGGAGTAAAAAATGGAAAAAACCCGGAATAACCTGGAAACTGGAAGTAGAGGGCGAAGTGGAAACGCACGCTTTTCAATTGAACGAAGCAGATTTCTCCGGTACCCCTTTTTACCTGCTCGATGGGCTGGAAAGGGGAATTGATCAGAAAAACTGGCGATGGACTTACCAGGACCTGCTGGGCAGGGTTAAAGTAGAATCGCAAACTGTTGAACTGGAGGTTTTTCTTCGCAACCGCTACCGGAAAGATAACCGGGATATTACCAGTTACAACGAAATCATGACCGGCATACAGGGGGAATGGATATTACAACGCGGAACTGTTGAAGCTCATGCGTCCTACGCTTTCCAGGATTACCCGGAATTTACTCCCGGCCCCGATGCACTAAACGAGTTGTTACACTATCATTATGTAAGGGCTGGAATAGAAGGTACCCTGAAAATTGGCAGGCAGGCTGAAATATTTATGGAGGGTAATTTAATAAACCGTGCATCGAATTTTAATGATGCAGACTACCTGGGTTTCCGCAGCTATTTCAACGCCTCCATGATGACGGGTATTCGATTGAAATTATAGCGGTTAGCAGGAGTGATTTACTGCCGGTGCCTTTCTAAACATAGTAAAAATGAATACTACCGATGAACATGTAACTTATTGCGGTATCGAGATTTTTAAATATACTCTCGACGCTTTCTACAATGGTCATTACCGCGAGTTTTGTAATAATGAAAGGGGATTTAATCAACTGCTGAAATGGTGCCCGGGTAGGTGGTTTATAGTAACAAGCAATAACCCGTTTTGCTCCTGGCTAATTCACTACCTGTACCAGCATGGCAATAGAATTAGTGTAATTAATCCGCCCCACCACTTTTATAGCTGGAAACTCAGGGCCGGAAGCAAGCATAAAACCAACGCGGCCTTACTGGTCGATTTTGCACGGGACTGGGCTTTACCCGCATGGAAGCCTAAAGAAACACACGTTCTATACATCCGACAGCTCAACGAGCGGATTAAATCTAAAGAAAATGCAATTTGTCGGCAAGAAACGCTTCAGGAACAGCCAGTGATTTCAAAAAAAGCTTTACCCGGGGCTCGCAATTACATTCAACGGTTAAAATGTGAAAAAAATCAGCTGGAACAAGCGTTCTACTCGGTTTTGAACCGGCATTACGGGGAATCTTATCTTCAGCTCATTACCATACCGGGAGTAAGCCGGCCGTCGGCAGTGTCGTTGCTGGCTTACCTGGAAGAACTGGCGGAGGCTTAAAACTTGCTAACCAACCCCGCCCGCAAGCGTTTTTCCGAAAACATTATTCAG
>CAZIWJ010000270.1:0-2843 GCA_964542855.1 uncultured Roseivirgaceae bacterium | reverse complement strand
CCCTTCGGCCCGTCATTGCAACCCACGCCTCGGGAATATTACGGTTCACTTTTAATAATAAGCTTGTTTTCGTTTTTAAGCAGGGTGTAATCAGCGTCTAAAGGATCGAGTACCAGGCGAACAGCTGCTTCCAGATCATCATGGGGAAAGCTTCCGGTATATCGAATATCAGGGTACCGGTCAATGCGTTCTATCCTCAGGCCGTATATGGCTTCCAATTCTTCCAGGGCTACCGTAACCGGAACGTTACTGAACTGGCTGATTCCCTCCATCCAGGCCGGCTGGTTCCCGGGCTTAACTTCCGGCTCTTCAAAACGCTCATTGATAATTTGAACAGACTCACCGGCGATTAATTGCTTTTGCCCGCCATTGCGGCCGGTAACGCCTACTTTCCCGGAAAAGCAACTCACTCCCAGCACATCACCCCGCTGCCTGATATTAAAAGTAGTACCCAGCACCCTTATTGTTCCAACGGCTGTGTTCACGGTAAACTCATCACCTTCCTGCACGTTAAAATAAGCTTCCCCGGTCAACGTAAGCTTTCGCCGGCCGTTAGACTCTTCGTACGACAAATTGGAGTTACTACTCAGTTTTACCGTGGAACCATCGGGTAAATCGATATTACGAATTTCTGCCGCTGCCGCCGTGTAGGTTTCAGGTTGCGAAATGTTTAAATAGATGAAAAAGAAAATTAATAGCGAAGCTGCAATGGCCATTCCAGCCCACAAAGGGTTTATTTTTGCCGCCGATTTACGACTTGTTTTCTCTTCCCCTGAGGAAGCATGAACAACCTGCTCCCGGAATTTTTGCCACTCTTCTTCTTCGTTGTAAGCTGGCGACGATAACCGTTCAGATGCAGCAACGATGGCCAGGTATTTTTTTCCTTCCTCCGATTGCTCAAAAGACTCTTTTTCTTTTTCGTCTACGTTGTTTGCCAGCCAGCGGGCCAGGAATGTTTCGTCTTCTTCCCAGGGGTTCATAGTATTTACCTTTTTTCGTTACGCGGCATTGAGTTCACAAGCGATAAACGTTAAAGCCTTCCATCGATTTTTTCAGTTGCTTCATGGCCTTACTCATTCTTTTTTCAACTGCCTTTTCACTTATATCCAGTAAGACAGCAATTTCCCTATACTTTTTTTTATCAATCCGGTTTAAAAGAAATACTTCCCGCTGCCCGTCGGGTAACTGCTGAATCGCTTCTTTTAAGGCCTCCTGGAATTCGTTGTACTCCATGGCGTAGGCAGGATCTTCGTTCGTAGAATTTCGGGTTTGTAATTCCAGGTGGCGGTTACGTATTTTTTCCTTGTCGATATACTTAATCATCTGGTTCTGAGCAACCCGGAACAGGTAAGCCTTCGCCTGGGCAGGCTGTACCTTTTCGCAGTTTTTCCAAAGCACGGAAAAGGCTTCCTGAACCATGTCACGGGCCAGTTCCAGGTTGGAATACTTGTAATTCAGGAAGTTCCTGAGCAGAGGGGCCAGATCGGTAAATAATAATTTAAACCGCTGCTCGTCACATACATTATCCTCTTTATTCAAAACCCGGTAAAATTTGGTCACTGCTGAATTACTTCAGAAATTAGCAGACTATCTTTTACCAAGTATAATAAATATTTGCGAATTCACGGAAAACAGGGAGGAGAATAAAAGAGTTGATTGATCAGTTTTAACATCACTGACAACCAACTGTAAAAAGGGTTAATCAAAAGCCCATTCACCCATTTTGCCCGCCTGGTAGTCGGCCATGGCCTGGTGAATTTCCTGGCTGGAGTTCATAACGAAGGGCCCCTGTGCTACTATGGGCTCATTAAAAGGCTTCCCGTGTCCGAAGATAATGCGGGATTCTTCAGTCGCTTCAATGGCCAATTCACCGCCATCCATGTAAAATTCCACCAGTTCATTCGTTCGGGCTACTGAACCATTAACTTGTAATTCACCCTTCACCACGTAAAAAAGAACCTGGTTTTCGGCAGGAACTTCCAGGTTTAGCTTACCGCCCTTTTTAAAGTCGGCATAAGTCATGGTTAAATCGGTTATGCTATGGTGAGGGCCTTTATGGCTACCCATTTCCCCGGAAATTAAATGAACGGAAACTTTTCCATCATCCTGGCTGAAACGGGTTAGTTCTTGAGCAGTTAAGCCGTTGTAGGCCGGCCTGGTCATTTTAAGTTGAGACGGCAGGTTTAACCACAACTGGATTACTTCTACTTCCCCGCCCTTTTGCATATACTCATGGGAAGAGGTTTCAGCGTGAACCAGTCCGCTGCCGGCAGTCATCCACTGCACGCCCCCTTCTTTAATTACGCTTTCGTGCCCCCCGGAATCGCGGTGTTTGATATCGCCTTTAAAGATATAAGTTAACGTTTCAAACCCGCGGTGAGGGTGTGGCCCAAAGGGTAAACCGTCGTTGTTGGCCGGATAAACCTGCGGGCCGTGGTGGTTCAGGAATAAAAAAGGGTCGATCGCACTAACGGATCGGGTAGGCATGGCCCGGTAGGTTTCCAACCCCGCTATCGGAGAGTATTCGTGCTGATGCACTTGTTTTACCGCTCTTTTCATCATCTGTTCGTTTACTTGTAGGTACTATTGTGTGTACCAACAACAATTTAAAAAGGTTGCGAATGCGCATCCCGTTTTTTGGTTCGTTCAGGGGGAGGGCATATATGTACGCATTTGAACAGTGGTACTTCATTAAAACTTCATTTAATTCATACCGGGTCATTTTCAGCTTTGGCACGTCGTTAGTAACCGGCACAATAATTTACCATTACTTCATAACCAAAAATAAATACCAACCTCAAATTTTAACCAGTCAAAATTAACGATTACCCCCGTACAGCGGG
>CAZIWJ010000269.1:0-4409 GCA_964542855.1 uncultured Roseivirgaceae bacterium | reverse complement strand
CTATTAAATAATGAACAACTTTTCCCGTTGAAGTGGCCATAGTGGCCACCACCGGCAAAATAAATACGTGTTTTTTACACTAACCTACACAGGGTCACTCACAAATAGGTTGCCCTAAATTTTCGTGTGTACTGCTAACCCGGTCGGCTGTTCTTTTCCCGGGATACAAGCCAGTAAGTTCTGTGGCCCACATTTATTTTAATGAGCACCTGTGAATCTTTGTCCAGCCGGATGTTAACTTCCTGCCTACTGTCTTTACTCCTGTAACCGGACCCGGCCATCGGTTTGAAAGATATTGAAAACTCATCAGGGGAACCCAATTCTATATCTGCTAAACAGGTTTCAATTTCTCTTCCCGGGTAATTCACTATTTGTTCTCGCTGATTAAACAAAGTTGATTTATATGATTCAGGCGATAATTTATTTTCCAACCGCTTTTACTTTCTGAACCTTATTTCGTCTTTGCTGGGCTACAAAAATACCGGTAAGTACACCCAAGCCGCCGATAACCTGGGGCAAAGTGAGTGAACTGCCGAGCAATAGGGCATAAACAGCTACCAGTACAGGTACGATGTTAATAAACAGGGCCGATTTTTCCGGTCCGATCGCTACGATTCCCCGGTTCCAGAAAATGTACGCCCCGGTGGTGCCCAGCGCACCAATTATACCCACCGGTACCCAAAAGCCGGCGGGCAGGGCCGGGAAATCGGTTGCAACAATTTCCGGGGTAGCAACCAGTAAAAAGAAGAACAGCCCCACCAGGGAAGTGGCCATCGTGGCCACCACCGGGCTGAGGTTGGTCAGGTACTTTTTCACCAGCACGTGGTTCATGGCGAAGCAAAAGTTAGTGCCCAGTATCCACAGGTCGCCTTCCGTAAACGACAGGTTTATCAGCCGGTCCCAGTCGGCCCGGGTAATTACAATCACTACCCCGGTTAAACTGATGGCTGCTCCCAGCAACTGGTTTCTAACCAGCTGGGCTTTTAAAATTATTCCTGAAAGCAGGATCGTAGTTACCGGGTTAAGGGCCATGATTAACGAAGCATTAACCGGTAGGGTGGTTTGCATCCCTTTGAAATACGTAAAGTTAAACAGGAAAACCCCGAAAATTGCTACTCCTACTATCCCGGCCCAGTCTTTCATCATTTGCCTCCAGGGGAAAGAGCGGGCGTACAGCAGCAGCCCGGCCAGAAGCAGCAAGGCAATGGTATACCGGACCGTTGCAATAACCAGGGGAGGGGCGTGCTGCAGGGCAGGAACAGCCAGGTGAAAGTTGGCGGCCCAAAACGCAGCTGCCAGAAACAGTAAAATGTAATTTAATAAACCAGGTTTCATGCTCATATTCACAAGAAAGGTAATAAGATACTGATCAATAGAAGATGATTTTCTGCATGAATGGGCGTTTTCTTTAAAAAAACGCCTTTTGCTGAATACTTACTGATCTTTATTTGAAGTAATTTAAACTTTCTGAAGGTATTTGCACCAACTACATAGTGCATAAATGTAATGCCAGGCTTTCCAACTGGTTAGGGTTTTGTCAAACCGATTGAGAAAGCTCCGCCAGGAATCCATCCAGGCGTTAGTCCGTTCTATTACGTACCGTTTTTCGTACATCAGTTCATCAAAATAATAATCAGGCTCTTCTAATGCCCTGCTATTCCGTGTGTTAACGGGCGAATTGAGCTGTATCCCATGCTTAAAACAGGTGAGGCGAAAGTCCCCGCTATCAAACCCAGCATCTGCATTCAGCAATAAACCGTCTGCTTCAATCCCGCTTTTTTCCCATTGCAGAACCTGCTCTTCAAATCGCTCTTGTAACGAATATAAATCGTTGTGATTACCGGCTACAGGGGGTAAAAAACCGACCACCTTTCCTTGGCGATCACAAATCCAGATCGTGTTGGAAGTAGTCGTCTTTTTCCTGCCTTGATAACCAGACTGATTACCCCCTCTTTTTACCGGAGTGTGCGTACCGTCCAGTGCGACAATACTCAAATCTAGTTCGTGTTTATGCGCTTTAAGAAAACTAATCCATGCCCGCTCCCAACTGCCATCCTTGGCCCACTTACGATAATGATGATAGACCGCTCCGTACTTTACTTTATTACTGCTAATCAACGACTTACAAGGAAGTAAATGCCATTGTACACCGGTTTTAAACTTGTAAAGAATAGCATTGACAATCTCCCACAACGGCACCCGGCTAACATAACCGCGTCTTGCTTTACTTAATTGTGGAATAATGTGTTGAGTTATCATACCTTTGCTCAGGATGCGTATCATATGCAATGTTATTAGAGGTTGTTAAGCATTCTTCTAACAACTTGCGATACGCATTCTATTCTTTTTTGACCTAAAAGTTTAAATCAGTTCACTTTCAGGCGGCTAAAATGAAAAAAATAATTGGCCAAGCAACCGGGGGGTAAATCAGTAAACCCCGAAAAGAAAAACCTGAAAATAAAAGGGGTTTGACTGAACTCCAGAATCCGGAGGGATGGGAGGCCAAGCCATAAGAATAGCAGGCATTGCCTTTGTTATGGACGAGAAAATGGACGATGGGCAGCGATCAAAGATGAATTGGCAGCCCAAAAGCCACCGCGGCGCGGGTAAAGTTTAAACAGGTTCTAAATCTGGATACATACGACAAACAAATACAATAAAACGGTTGTTGTGCGGTTGGTTTTAAGCCATGTTAGTAACATGTGAGTGCCACCTGGTTAAACGGACCTCTGCATTAACTCTGTAAAAATTTTTTTTACCATTACCATTCAAGTTTGTGGAAAAAAGTCTTTTCAATTTGCGGTATAATTATCTTGTATTCATTCAGCTTGAAAATTGATGTATGAAAGACTTATTGATACAATATGCTAATCAGTTCATTGAACTAAGCGATGCGGAGGCAAAGGAGCTAAGGAAGAGGTTTCAGTTCAAAACCCTGTAAAGAAGAAACTACCTGTTGGTGGAGGGTCAGATTTGTGATTTTATTGCATTTATATCGAAGGGTATTATTCGGCATTACTACATTAAAGATGGCAATGAAATTACTTGCGATATTTCAATCGCCCCTGCTTTTATCACTGATTTCAAGAGCTTTTCAACAAGCAGTCCTTCTTCCTATTACTTTCAGGCCCTGAAACCAGTGGAACTGCGTTGGATTAAAAAAGCTGAACTAATGCAAATGTACTGGCGCTACCCTAACCTAGAGCGATTAGGTAGAATTATGGCTGAGCATATAGCTGTGCACACGACAGAACAGGTAATTACTTTGGCAGCACATAAGCCTGAAGAGCGGATAACAAAACTGCTGGAAACACGCCCGGAATTATTTCAAATGGTTCCACAAAAACACCTTGCCCGAATGATTGGAATCAGTCCGGAAAGTCTAAGTCGTATAGTAGCCCGAAAATCTACAAGAGGCGCTAAATCTTAACATAAGTTATCGTATCCTGCAACAGCCATTGTTAATTTAGCAACTAATAATTCAATAGTTGCAAATGATACGCACTGTCATCCAATTTTTTACAATCATCATTTTGATTGTTACCTGCCACTCGCCAAGCTTTGCCCAAGCAAGTAAAGTAAACAAATGGTTAGTTGGAGATGGGGCAGCGGAGGCATCTTCGCATTTATCAGCCGATATCTACCCCTTTCTTTTCTGGGCGGGTGGTGGAGGTACCCTGGGCTATGAAACAGGCCATTGGCAAATGGGCCTGGCCGGTTTTAGTGTAAAACCACCAGAATTTATTAAGACTACGTTTTTCAGAAATGCTGAAAACCTAACCATCGAGCGAAATAACGCGGTTGAACTCTTTGCCAACTACTACCTAAGACCTGACCGTAAGGGGTTATATGTAGGGGCTATTGGTGGACCGGAGTAGTTCTTGATGCGAGACGATGCAACTTCATCTTCAGCGTGGCTGACCAAAATATATTTGGTGCCTCAAGTAGGTATTCGGATTTTCCCTTTCAGAGAGTACTTTTATATAGACCCCAGCATAGGTTATAGTTTTAATTTAAGCAGCACAGACACCAGAACACTCGGAGCAAGTACATACAATGCCTCACGGGGTGGCTTGCTTTATTTTTTCCAGGTAGGGTGTAGATTTCCAATTAAGAAAAACAAGTAAATGAGCGTAAAGCCTAAAAATATGCTTCAATCCAAAAAATCTGTCTATCTGCTAGTTGGTATTATTTTTTATTTTTTCAGCACCGGACGGTTTTCTACCAGTACCGGCTTGTGGTTAGCTCCTTTTTTTTTATTGCTGTTTTTGAAAAGCACATCCAGGAAACAAGCTTTATGGATAATTTCCCTGGTAGTCATCTTCTTGTTTCTCATTCAATGGTATAATTATATTCCAGCACCTGTGCCCTTATATTTTATAATTTGTCTGGGTAATGCTGCATTCTTC
>CAZIWJ010000268.1:0-4442 GCA_964542855.1 uncultured Roseivirgaceae bacterium | reverse complement strand
TTCACGTGACTGGAGTTCAGACGTGTGCTCTTCCGATCTGCCAGCCTGAACTACGGTAAAAGCACTGCTTGCACCGTAGTTCAGGCTGGCCCTTGCGTGGTAACACAAGTAAAAACAGATGACACGGATGGGTACGAAGCTGTTCAGCTGGGTTTTGGTGATCGCAAGGAGAAAAATACATCCGGTGCACTAAAAGGACACTTTGCTAAAGCCAAAACCACACCAAAGAGAAACCTTATTGAATTCAAAGACTTTGAGCTCATTAGCGACAAAGCTGTAGACATGGGGGTTGAAGTTTCCCTCAGCGATGTTTTTGAAGAAGGTGAATTTCTCGATGTGGTTGGGCAATCGAAAGGTAAAGGTTTTCAGGGTGTAGTTAAGCGCCATGGTTTTGGTGGTGTGGGGCAGAGTACTCACGGCCAGCACAACCGACAGCGAGCACCGGGGGCAATTGGTGCCTGTTCCTTTCCATCTCGTGTATTCAAAGGATTGAAGATGGCAGGAAGGGCCGGTGGTCGCAGGGTAAAGTTGATCAACCTTCGGGTGCTCAAAGTAATGCCTGAGCAAAATCTGATTTTAATAAGTGGTTCAGTACCAGGAGCCAAAAATTCAATAGTAATCCTTGAGAAATAGAATCATGGAATTAGCTGTATTTAACAAGGAAGGCGAAGACACAGGTAAGAAAGTATCGTTTGATGAAGCCGTTTTCGGGATTAATCCTAATGATCATGCGATTTACCTGGATGTTAAGCGAATAATGAAAAACCGGCGTCAGGGAACCAGCAAGGCTAAAGAGAGAGCAGAGATAAAAGGCTCAACGCGCAAAATTAAACGCCAGAAAGGTACTGGTACTGCAAGAGCGGGTAGTTTAAAGTCACCTATATTTAGGACGGGTGGTCGGATTTTTGGGCCTCGTCCGCAGTCATATGACAATAAGCTAAACAAGCAGGTAATTAAGCTGGCCCGTAAATCAGCTCTATCTTACAAGCTGAAAGACAAAGATGTTACGGTTCTTGAGGAGTTCAACATGGATCGCCCCAAAACAAAATCTTACGTTGACATGCTCAACAAACTCCAGTTAAACAGTAAAAAGTCTCTTTTTATTGTTTCGGAGCAAGATAATAACCTGTTTCTATCCTGCCGGAACATTCCAAATACCAGGTTGATTACCTGCGATCAGGTTACAACCTACGATATAATGGATGCACATCATATAGTAATTGGTGAAAAAGCAATTGAAAAAGTTCAGCAAATACTAGGATAAGCAATGAAAGATGTATTGATCAAGCCTTTAATGACCGAAAAAGCATCAGCCCTGAACGAATCAGGTAAATATGCATTCATCGTGAACCGCAAGGCAAACAAGATAGAAATAAGGAGAGCTGTTGAAGAAATGTACAGCGTTAGTATTACTGATGTTCGCACGATGAACTATCAGGGAAAGAAAAAGAGCAGATATAGCAAGTCAGCTGTAATCACTGGAAGTAAGCCTAATTTCAAAAAGGCTATTGTTTCAGTGGCTGACGGAGAAGTTATAGATTTCTACGGAAACATCTGATAGAATTATGGCAGTAAAAAAATTAAACCCCGTTTCACCCGGTCAGAGGCACCGTTTAGCACCTGACTTTTCGGATATTACGAAATCAAAGCCTGAACGTAAGCTCACCGCAACAGTTAAAAGAACTGGTGGGAGAAACCAGCAGGGAAGAATGACTTCCCGTTACATTGGTGGGGGGCACAAGAGAAAACTGAGAATTATAGATTTTAAGCGTGACAAGTTTGATGTTCAGGCTGAAGTTCAATCTATAGAATATGATCCGAATCGCTCTGCCCGTATTGCCCTGGTGTTGTATACCGATGGAGAAAAGCGATACATTCTTGCCCCGGAGAGCCTAAAAGTTGGTGAAAAAATAATATCAGGTGAAAAAGTTCCACCCGAAGTTGGCAATGCTCTTCCTTTTAAATCGATGCCTTTAGGTACTATTGTTCATAATATAGAATTAAAGCCAGGGAAAGGTGGTCAGATTGTGCGAAGCGCTGGTGCTTACGCCCAGTTAGTTGCCAAAGAAGGTAAGTACTCAACCATTAAGCTACCTTCCGGTGAAATGCGAATGGTGTTGAGTAACTGCATGGGTACAGTTGGTTCTTTATCTAACCCTACTCACATGAACGTGAATCTAGGCAAAGCAGGCAGGAATAGATGGCTGGGTAGAAGACCCCGAACCAGAGGTGTAGCTATGAACCCTGTAGATCACCCGATGGGTGGTGGAGAAGGTCGTGCATCAGGAGGCCATCCAAGGTCACGTAATGGGCAAATCGCCAAAGGCCTTAAAACCAGAAAGCCCAATAAGTACTCAGACACTTTTATAATTAGCAGAAAGAAGCGATAAACAATAACACATGGCAAGGTCATTAAAAAAAGGCCCGTATATAGATTACAGGCTTGAGAAGAAGGTAGACAATATGAATGTATCCGGGAAAAAAAGTGTAATTAAAACCTGGTCCCGAAGATCCATGATTTCACCAGACTTTGTAGGGTTTACTTTCGCTGTACACAATGGGAATAAGTTTATCCCGGTTTACGTTACCGAGAATATGGTTGGTCATAAGCTAGGGGAGTTTGCTCCAACAAGAAATTTCCGCGGACACATTGTCAAGAAAGATAAAGGAAAAAGATAAGAATATGGAAGCTGTTGCCAAACTTAAAAATGTTCCAACTTCGCCTCGTAAAATGCGTTTGGTTGCCGACCTGGTTCGTGGTTCGCGTGTCTCAGATGCCTTAAACGTACTACGATTCGAGGCCAAAGAAGGAGCTGCAAGAGTTGAAAAACTGCTATTATCAGCTGTTGCTAACTGGCAGGAAAAAAATACTGATAGCAGTATTGAAGATTCTGACCTGTACATCAAGGAAATTTACGTAGACGGTGGTAGAATTCTGAAGCGCCTGCGACCTGCACCTCAGGGTAGGGCACATCGTATCAGAAAACGTTCTAATCACGTTACCGTTGTAGTTGATTCCCTGAATGAAACGGTAGAAGAAGTAGAAATTGAAGAAACTGCATCAGATAATTAATTAAGTATGGGACAGAAAGTAAATCCAACTGGACTTCGATTAGGTATTGTTAAAGGATGGGACTCAGCCTGGTACGGCGGAAGCGACTTCTCCGACAAACTGGTGGAAGACCATGAAATTCGTAAATATCTTGATGCTCGTTTACCGAGAGGTGGCGTTTCAAAAATTGTAATTGAACGAACCATCAAACGCATTACCCTTACCATTCACACCGCCCGCCCCGGTGTAGTAATTGGTAAAGGTGGTCAGGAAGTTGACCGGATTAAAGAAGAGTTAAAAAAGCTTACCGGTAAAGATGTACAGATAAACATCTTTGAGATTAAAAGACCAGAGCTTGATGCCAAGCTAATCGGTGCTTCTATTGCTCAACAGCTTGAGGCCAGGATCTCGTACCGAAGAGCGATGAAACAAGCATTAGGTGCGGCGAGCAGAATTGGTGCGCAAGGTATAAAAATAAAAGTTTCGGGTCGCTTGGGTGGTGCCGAAATGGCCCGTACGGAGGAATACAAAGAAGGTAGAATCCCTCTACACACGCTGCGAGCTGATATTGATTATGCAGTTTCAGAAGCTAACACCATTTACGGTAAAATTGGTGTTAAGGTATGGGTATTTAAAGGAGAAGTGTTCGGGAAGCGTGATCTTTCACCCAACGTGGGAGCACAGCAGCAGTCTAATGCACCGGGCGGAGGCCCTAAGCGTGAGCGCAGAAGAAGAAGAAAGTAACAGATAATATCAGGTAGTTATGCTACAACCAAAAAGAACGAAATTCAGAAAACAACAAAAGGGCCGTGTAAGAGGTGTTGCCCAGCGAGGCTACAACGTAGATTTTGGCACTTTTGGGCTTAAATCCCTTGAAGCAGGATGGATTACCTCCCGCCAGATTGAAGCCGCTCGTATTGCCATGACCCGTTTCATGAAGAGAGAAGGTCAGGTTTGGATTAGGATATTCCCTGATAAGCCGGTTACTAAAAAGCCTGCAGAAGTTAGAATGGGTAAAGGTAAGGGAGCACCTGAATACTGGGTTGCTACCGTTAAACCTGGAACCATTATGTTTGAAGCAGATGGTATTGATACCACCCGGGCACAGGAGGCATTACGTTTGGCAGCTCAGAAACTACCGGTTAAAACCAAATTTGTTGTACGTCGCGATTACGCGGGCAAATAACACAGTTATGAGTAAAGAAAATTTAAGCGGTTTAACGATAAATGAAATTAAAGAGCGGCTGGCTGGCGAAGAAGACAGTTTAAAAAAACTGCGTTTTGCCCATGCTGTATCTCCAATCGAGAACCCGATGAAAATAAGGGTGTCCAGGAAAATAATTGCTCGTTTGAAAACTGAGCTTACAAAAAGAAATAACCAGGAAACTGA
>CAZIWJ010000267.1:0-4472 GCA_964542855.1 uncultured Roseivirgaceae bacterium | reverse complement strand
GAGTGACTTATCGTAATGGGTTACTTCAATTTCCTGCTCTTTTTGCTTAACCGCTTCTTTCGTTACAAAGAAGGTAGGCAGGGTATAGATGGTTTCATCGCCTATATTCTGGGCAATCAGGTCGTCCGGGCCGGTTTCGTCGTAGTAATAGGCTACCCCGGCGGCTTCTACCTTATCGCTTTCCAGCGACTCGAAATCAATAGAATCAATTGGGTTGGTAGTATACATTAAATCGAGCAGGTACTCGTAGGCAGCAGTATCGGTACTGGAAATAATCGCCTCCATCATGTCGTAGAGGTCCAGGCTGTCGTTGCGTACCAGCATGGCTTCGTTGGCCTGCCGCACTACTTCCTCAGCCTTCTGTTCAGTATCGTAGAAAGCATTATTTACGAATACTTCCTGCCCTACCACTTCATCGAACTGCTTAATGGGCTTCAGCAGAATTTCCTGGTACAGTTCGTAGAAGTAAGTCTGGTTCGGAATATTTACATTCACCGTATACGGCAGGTAACCGTCGCTTTCAATAATAAGGTCGTAGTTTCTTCCCGGAGGTAAAATGATGAGGTAGTTCCCCTTGTCTTTGCTGGGGTTGTACACGTAATCGAGTTTTTCGTTGTTGGTTTTATCCAGCACCTTAATGGTGGTAGGTACCGGCTTCATGCTTTCTTTATCTTCTCCAACCAGGATGCGCCCTTTTATCATGGTAAGCGGAATGTTGGCATCCTGTTCGGGCATATTAAAGTAGTAGATGTCCTGGCCGCCCTTGCCACCTTTCCTTTCGGAAGAAAAGTATGCTTTCTCGCCGTTGGCGGTTAATGAGAAATAGTTGTCGTCGGAAGGGGTGTTAATGGGATAACCCATATTCGCCGGTTCCCGCCATTTTCCCTTCACCAGCACGGTGCGAAAGATATCGCGCCCGCCCATGGTGTTGTGGCCATCGGAGGAAAAGAAAAGGGTTTTGCCGTCGGGATGTATGAACGGGGCGTCTTCATCGTACGGGGTATTAACTTCCGGCCCCAGGTTCACCGGCTGGCTCCACTCGCCATTTTCCTGCTTTTCAGCGCGGTAAATATCCAGTCCGCCCTGCCCGCCGGGGCGGTTACTGGCAAAGTAAATGGTATTACCGTTAGGGGTAATGCTTGCAGTGGTTTCCAGGTAACGGGAATTAATCTGGTTGCCCATGGTAACGGGTAGGGTCCACTTTTTACCATCCTTCCGGGTAATGTAAATATTTCCGGTGTTGTTGCCCTCACCCACAAAGATGAGCATTTCCCGCCCGTCGGGAGAGAGTCCTGCGGTACCTACCTGGCGATCGGTTTTTAGTTTAACCGGGTTGGGCTCACTCCAGGTGCCGTCGAAACGTTCGGAGTACATAATTTTTTCCACAAACTCGTCGCGCTCTTTTTCCAGAGCAGTGTAGAAGAGGTAACTTTCGTCGGCCGTTACAATCGGGTTATATTCGGTTTGCCGGCTGTTTACTTTGGTGCCGAACGAGTTGATGACAATTCCCTTGTCCTGGCTGAGAAAAAACTGGGCGTTGCCGCAAATTTCAAGCTGGCGGTCAACGTCTTCCTTTTCTTTTTCACTGGAAAGGGTTTTCCGGTAGGTAACGTAAGCATCGATGGCCTTATCAATATTAATATTCAGGTGATAAGCCCGCCCCAGCAGGTAATAAACCCGGTTGGGAACTCGTTTGTCGTTGCTTCCGGCTGCTTTCTCCAGGTAGGGAATAGACTTGAGTTTTTCATCCAGGGTAAAGGCCTGCATGTAACAAAACCCGAGCCGGTACATCACCTGCGGGTCCTGCTCGCCGTTGCTTACCGCTTCCTTATACAGCGGCAAAGCGGCTTCGTAATTTTCGGCCAGCTCAAAAAATTTATTGGCCCGGTCTACCTGGGCGCTGGTTTGGCCCAGCACCGGAACCTGCAGGCCAATGAACAATAGAATAAAAAACAAGGATGGTATTACGCTTTCCCATTCTTGTTGCCTGATGCTTGAAGTATTCATGTTTTTCTCTATGAAATTAGCAATGTAATCTGTTCCGAAAATTAGAGAAACCCTGCACGGGCAAAAACTAGTTTTTCGGAGAAAGATAAGCCATGTACCATTTCCGATCAGGATTGATAATGATTTCAGGATTATTATTTGAAGTACTTCAGATAATAATCCTGAAACCCCGTCTAATTCCGGCTATCCTGGTTTTACTAAAACTTGGGGCAGGGGATTTTGCGTACGTTGCGGGGCGGACGATTGGGGGTTAAGTCTAAATCGTACGATAAGGATACTTCGTGGGCGCCCCCGCTGCCAATACCCAGCCCGGAAATGGTATAGTCGAAGCTGTAACCAATGTTCAGGCTGCCGCGGCTCATGCCCACCAGGAAAATAACCGATTCGTTGTTGCTGAACCCGTCGATCTGCTTCACCGGTAACCCGCGGTACCACAAACCAAACACAATAGGCTCGTAAGTAAGGTAGAGCCCAATATCTAGCTGGTCGAACGGCCCCTGGCGTTTGTAATTCATCGCCGGTGTAATGCTGCGCTCCCGGCCCTTGTTATCATTCCCGTACTGGCGGAAACCGGTGGGCAGTAAAAACTTGTAGCCCCCGTGTACGGAATATTTAATCGGTAAAATGCTTTGCTCGGCTAAAATCGACTGGTTGGGGCGGTTAATATGATGGGCCGAAAAACCAAGAAAAAAGTTGTCGTTGTAAAGGATTCCCCCCGTACTCAGATCGAGGAATATTTTACTCCCCGGGGCATTCAGGTTTTCAATGGTTTCCGGCGTAATGCCGTTATCCGTAACCTGGTCGGGAAACACCAGGTTGCCAAAATTAACCCGCCGGTTCATAAACCCCACGCTGAAGCCGGGGCGAAAGGTAAGCTTGTCGGTAATCCGCAACTGGAAGGCATACAGGCCGGAAACCGACAGCGACTGCATTCCGGAAAGGCTTTCCTGGTCGCCGGTAATCATTAAACCTACTCCGCTGTAGTAATCTTCAAAGAAATGGTCCATGTATACCGAGGCCGTACTGAATGAGGCATTCAGCGAAGGCCACTGGGAACGGAAGTTTAATCCTACCCGCGTTTTCTCGTTTGAACCGGTAAAAGCCGGATTAAGGTACAGCGGGGCCGCGTAAAACTGGGAAAACTGAGGATCCTGAGCCATACTCGCCTTGAGGCCCAGGAAGATAAATACAATAAACAGTAATAGTTTCTTTAGCATTATACTTACAATAAAGGTGTAGCTCACACCATGCCCTCACAACAAAATTGCGTATTATGTTAGCGAAGTAAATAAATATTTATTGTGATCATGTACGGCAAAGGCTTCGGGTAAGCAACAAGAAACAGTGGAATGAGTTTCATTGTCGGCAAACTATAGCAATTGTCCGGTTTAATTACATGCCCCGACCCCGCTGTACGCCGATGCCCCCACAACAAAGCCTGCAAATCTTACTAGATTTCAGCCGGTTTTATCGCCTGAGCCATCCAATATATCTTAATTTTTGCGTTAGGATAAAAAAATGCAACAATCAGGGGCTATTTCCCTGTTTCCCAGTAGGGCGAGCCACAAAATATCAACAGACAAGCACTTAAAAAAAACTGAAAACTATACGTTTAATGCTCAAGGTATTTGCACGAATTCCTGGATTCATCACTCAAGTAAGGGTTATCCCTTTTTTGTTAGTACTGCTATCGGCTACCAACCTGTTGGCCCAGACCCGGGGAGGCGATAACTGGTACTTTGGTAACTCGGATGCGAACCTGGTATTCGACCAGTCGCCCGACCGGGAACCGCAATTGTTTAACAGCCAGTCGCAGCCTTTTGGCTCGGGCGGTGCAGCAGTGGCAACCAACCCCAAAACCGGGGAGCTGCTGTTTTACACCGATGGCGATTTCCTTTACGATTATAACCACAATGAACTGGCCCGCCTCAACGGTGTAACCAACGCGCAGCAGCCCGCCGTTATTGTTCCCAATAGCGCCGGCCTCGATGCTTTCCAGGATCCTACCAGCTATTACGTGTTCGTAAATGCCGGGGGGGAAATACAGTATTATACGGTGAATGTAGACCAGGAACAGGGTGAGATAAACGTTACCTTCGCCGGTGGACCGCAGTCTACCGGGGTTTTCGACCCGGCCGGGGCCATGACCGTGGTAAGCAACGGCGCCAACTCGTACTACCTTATTACCCAGAGCGGCCCGCTCCCCAATGCCCAGCTGGAGGTGGTAAGTATTACAGACGGTACAGTGAGCCAGTTAACCCCAACCGATATTGCCGGCGACCTGCTGAGCCTGGGCGTAGACCCGCCCGAATTTGAAGCGATTAATTTTAATTATTCCGAGCGCTACGGCCTTATGGCCGTTACCACCAGTACCCCCGGATTAGGTGTGCTGGTGCTAAACTTCAATGAGTCCGACGGTTCTTTCTCACTCGATGCCGAATATAACATTCCCGGAACCGGAAATG
>CAZIWJ010000266.1:0-4543 GCA_964542855.1 uncultured Roseivirgaceae bacterium | reverse complement strand
GCTTCAACAGTGATTAACTGTACCCGGGCCGAACCGGAGGTTGTTAGAGAAGGCCTGGGTGACTTGAGTATTTTATGACCCGGAGGCTGAATTTAAAGATGTGCAGGTAATTTAATTAACAGGCGATAACCTTATTTTATAATCTTCAAACACTGGCCATTTTGAGTTTTTCCAAAGTTCTGGTTGAACTGCACTTCTTCCCCTGCATTGCTTATTTTGTTTACATGCACCGGGCCGAGTTATTTATCATTGAACAGCACGAAAACTTTCAAAAGCAAAGTTACCGGAACCGATGCTTTATTCTTGGGGCTAATAAAGTGCAGCCATTAACTGTACCGGTAGAAAAAGGCCGGAAAAGGTTACCAGTTCGCGACGTTAAAATTGATTATACTCAAAACTGGCAGAATGAGCACTGGCACACGTTGCAGTCAGCTTACGGCAAGTCACCTTTTTATGATTATTTTAAAGAAGAGTTTACGAAAATCTATGCCCGACAACCTGTCTTCCTGTGGGATTTAAACTGGGCGATACTGACAAAGTGTCGAGAGTTACTGCAACTACAAGACAAAGTGCTGGTTTTATCGGAACAGTTTGAAAAAAGGCCACAAAAAGAAATAAATGACTTAAGAAGTAGTTTAACGGCGAGAATGAGCTCTTTCCAGGAAAATCTTCCCGGCGCAAGTCCTTATGTGCAGGTTTTTGGCAACAAGTTTGTAAAAAACTTAAGCGTAATCGACGTGCTGTTTTGCCAGGGTATTGGTGCCAAATCCGTAATTATGCAGTCTGGAGTATGAGTGTACTGAACAAATGGCCCCTACAGGACGTTGAATTATTATATTAAATTCATAACTTGCTAATAACCGGGTAACTATTTTGAGTTACCTTTTAACCTGATAACAATTCCGCGCGCATGGAAGCTAAATTTTCAAATAGAGTCAAAGAAGTAATTTCACTAAGTCGCGAAGAAGCCCTGCGCCTTGGTCATGACTATATTGGCACGGAGCATCTTCTACTTGGCATGATCCGCGAAGGAGAAGGCGTGGCGGTAAGTTTACTAAAGAAACTAGGCGTTTCACTCGATGAGCTTCGGGTTGCCGTAGAACAGGCAACCAAAGGCACAGCATCGGGAAACGTAAAGAATCTGGCAAATATTCCACTCACCCGCCAGTCTGAAAAAGTTTTAAAGATTACTTACCTGGAAGCCAAAATTTTTAAGAGCCAGTTAATTGGCACTGAGCACTTGTTGCTCTCCATCCTTCGCGATGAGGATAATATTGCTACCCAGATACTGGAAAAATTCGATGTGAATTACGATGTAGTAAAAGAACTTTTAGAATACCAAAACGAAAACCCAACCATGGCATCAGATACCGACGACAACGACGAAGATTCTTCAAGAATATTTGGTGGGGGATCCAGTTCCGGCCGCGAGTCTAAAGGATCGGAAAAGTCCCGTACACCTGTTCTCGACAATTTTGGCCGGGACCTAACCAAACTAGCCGAGCAAGACAAGCTTGACCCGATTGTGGGCCGCGAGAAAGAAATTGAGCGTGTTGCCCAGATTTTAAGTAGAAGAAAGAAAAATAACCCTATCTTAATTGGTGAGCCAGGCGTTGGTAAAACGGCTATCGCCGAAGGACTGGCCCTGCGAATTATACAGAAAAAAGTTTCGCGGGTACTGTTTAATAAAAGGGTAGTAACTTTAGATCTTGCCTCGCTGGTAGCCGGTACAAAATACCGCGGCCAGTTTGAGGAACGGATGAAAGCGGTGATGAATGAAATTGAAAAGTCGCCGGAGGTCATCCTGTTTATCGACGAGTTACACACTATTGTAGGAGCCGGTGGCGCTTCGGGGTCTCTCGACGCATCGAATATGTTTAAGCCAGCCCTGGCTCGTGGTGAGATACAATGTATTGGTGCCACCACGCTAGACGAGTACCGGCAGTACATTGAAAAAGATGGTGCCCTGGCCCGTCGTTTCCAGGTGGTAATGGTTGATGCAACTACCGTTGAAGAAACTGTTCAGATCCTGAATAATATTAAGGACCGGTATGAAAGCCACCACCATGTAAATTACTCGGAAGAAGCACTGGATGCCTGTGTAAAACTTTCCGATCGCTATATCAGCGATCGCTTTCTTCCCGATAAGGCAATCGACGTGCTCGATGAAGCCGGTGCCCGGGTGCACATTAACAATATTCACGTTCCCGATGAGATTGTGAAACTGGAAGAGGCGATAGAAAACATCAAGGTTGAAAAGAACCGGGTGGTTAAAAGCCAGAAATATGAAGAAGCAGCACAGCTTCGTGACCGGGAAAAGAAGCTGATTGATCAGCTCGAATCGGCCAAACAAAACTGGGAAGAAGAAACGAAAACCAAGCGTTACGAGGTAGACGAAGACAACGTTGCCGAAGTAATTGCAATGATGACGGGAATTCCAACCAGCCGGGTTGCCCAAAAGGAGAGTTTGAAGCTTCGTGGCATGGCCGAAGAACTGAAATCGAAAGTTATTGGTCAGGATGAAGCCATCGATAAGCTAACCAAAGCGATTCAGCGAACCCGGGTAGGACTGAAAGATCCTACTAAACCAATTGGTTCGTTTGTTTTCCTTGGACCAACCGGGGTGGGTAAAACCGAGTTAGCCAAAATCCTTTCGATTTACCTTTTCGATAAGGAAGAATCGCTGGTGCGAATCGACATGAGTGAATACATGGAAAAATTCTCCGTATCGCGTCTGGTCGGAGCGCCTCCCGGATATGTTGGCTACGAAGAAGGTGGTCAGCTAACCGAAAAAGTACGCCGCAAGCCCTACAGTGTAGTACTTCTCGATGAGATTGAAAAAGCTCACCCGGACGTATTCAACCTGTTGCTTCAGGTACTTGACGACGGGATTCTTACTGACGGACTGGGTCGTAGAGTAGACTTTCGTAATACCATTATCATTATGACCTCCAACATTGGAGCGCGCGATCTGAAAGATTTTGGTGCCGGTATCGGTTTCAGTACCCAGGCTCGGAAGGAAAACCTGGATGGAATCATGAAGTCTACCATTCAGAATGCACTGAAGAAAACGTTCAGCCCTGAATTCCTCAACCGTTTAGATGACGTAATTGTCTTTAATTCATTGAAGCGTGAAGATATTCACAGAATCATTGACATTACGCTGAAAAAACTTTTTGTCCGGGTTGACGCAATGGGTTACACCATTGAGCTGACAGTAAAAGCTAAAGATTTCATTGCCGAAAAGGGATACGATCCGGCATACGGTGCCCGCCCGCTTAACCGGGCAATCCAGAAATATTTGGAAGACGCTGTTGCTGAGGAAATTCTTAAGGGTGAACTGGAACCCGGCGATATCATCGTAGCCGATCACGACGGCGAAAGCGAAGAGTTAATGCTTTCAACGAAAAAAGAAACAGCTACTGCCGATGATAAAGGCAAGGAGTAAATAGCATATTCCTTATAGATATTAACTGAAAATGTTTCATTAAAAAAGGCTGGTTATTAATAACCAGCCTTTTTTTGTGATAAAACCACCCTTATCACTATCACCCGATTAGTTCGTGATAACCATCATTACAATTTTTAGTACGGGTACGCAAAAGCTTAAATCCACCGTGGTTGTCAACTCTTAATTCTTTAATATCCTCCGTAGTATTTCCTGGCCAGCCATTCCAGGCTAATGAGGAAGAGGATAATGAAGAAAAGCCACTTGATGTTAATGATAGGCATGTAGGCCTCACTTGCATAGATCACCCCTTTATCGTTACGGTTGGTTAGGCTATCGATGAGTGTTTTAGACTGGCTTGCAGTAAAAAATTTACCTCCGGTATTTTGAGCCACCAGGCGCATTTCATCGTGGCGGGCAGTTAAATCAATACTTTCAATTTCAATATCCGTAATAGTAAATTCCCCTTCGCTGGTACCCGACTGGCCACCGGGTAAGTCTGCTACTGCTTTATAACTGTAAACACCCTCGGGAAGGTTGCTAATCCTGAACTGGGTATTATTCTCACTCGTTACGAAGTTATACTGCTTAACCTCGTTATTTTCATCCCTGATGGTCAGGTTAATATCCAGCCCGTAAACTTCCTCGAAAATTTCGTTGTAGGCTTCTGCTTCAAAAATTACCGGCTCTGTATTTTCAAATTCATTTTTTACCGGGTACACTTTAAACTTTCGCTTATCTTCTTTAGAAGACAAGAACTGCACCATTTTAGAAACAATTTCATCGAAAGCCCTGGTATTCTGATAAGCCGAAAACTCCTGAAGGCGCCAGCGCCACACACCAGATCCGAGTAAAATGCCAATCTTCTTTTCTGCTGCATTTCCGATTAGCAGCAGCGGCTTACTAGTTTTAACGTTACCTACTTTCTGGTAAAATACCGTATTGGTTTCATTCAGCTGATTGATGTTCCCATAAGGAACCGAAATAGGCAGGTATTCATTAAATTTAGAGATGATATCAGGCTCGAGTTTAAATAACGTAAACTGTTCGTTAGGAGATGCTCCAACCTTATCCGTTTCGTTATTTAAACTCGAG
>CAZIWJ010000265.1:0-4553 GCA_964542855.1 uncultured Roseivirgaceae bacterium | reverse complement strand
TGGTAAGGCTTACAGTAATCAGGCTATCGGGGGAAATCAGGCTGTTTACAACCAGCAGGTCTTTGGAGGAAAAATAGTTGAATTCCTTGTCGATCTGGCAGGCAACCAGGGCGAGATGACCAATAAGAAATAAGTACGTTTTCATTAAATCTGGAACGAGTAAAAGTACTTATTATTCTTATTTCAATGTAAAATAACATCAGGTTGAATAGTTAAACACTTATCTGAAGCAACTTTACTGCATTGAAACGGATAGCACCAATAGCGCAGGCTGATAAATAGTAGCTATTTCATTTATTCTACCTACAGTGTTCCCCCTATTAATGCCCGGTTAACGCATATTCTGTAAATTCGTAATTCGTAAAATAATGTCACGCGTAGGGATAATTAGTTTAACCCTTCTATTTTTAGCCTATGAAAACAGCTGTAAAAGAAAATACTACTGGTTTATATAAAATCGCCTTCGGACTGGCCATTTTTACTATCGTTTATAACGTGGCCGAAGGGGTACTCTCTACCTACCTGGGCTTCGAAGACGAAAGCCTGGCCTTGTTTGGTTTTGGCACCGACAGTTTTATTGAAGTCATTTCCGGGCTGGGTATTGTGCATATGATTACCCGCATTCAGCGCAACCCGAACAGCGAACGCGACAAATTCGAGCGAACCGCCCTGCGAATCACTGGCGTGGCGTTTTACCTGCTGGTTGCCGGGCTGGTAACAACTAGCTTTTATAATATTTACACTGGCCACCAGCCCGAAACTACATTCTGGGGGGTAATCATTGCCCTGGTATCGATCCTGGTAATGTGGGCACTGGTTGCCTGGAAACGAAAAGTAGGTAAGGCGTTAAACTCCGACCCCATCCTGGCCGATGCCAATTGTACCCTGGTGTGCGTGTATATGTCGGTCATCTTACTGGTAAGCAGCGGCGTTTACGAATTATTTGCCATCCCCTACATCGATAGCATCGGAACCCTTGGCCTGGCCTGGTTTGCTTTTAGCGAAGGCCGGGAGTGTTTTGAAAAAGTCCGATCTAATAAACACTGCAATTGCTAACATAAATTGTATCGTTTGGTAAATGATGACGTAAAACGTTATATGATAATGTTTTCATTTATCAATTAAAGTAGATACACAACACATGCGAGGTAAGTGCATTTTATGATAACGGTTCTTCCGGGTTAACCGGAAGAATAACCCAATCGATGCGCTGGTAGCTCGTCATCACAGTAAAAAGAACTGGATATGGATACGGTAACTGCACCTGAAAAAAATAAGTTAATTCATAAAAATACTTTCCCGGTAACGGGCATGCATTGCGCCGGCTGTTCGGCCAACGTGGAATCGATGCTGAAACAGGTACAAGGCGTTAAACAGGCCAGTGTTAACCTGGCTACGGCCACCGCACAAGTGGAATACGAAGATAGCGTTTCGCCTGAGGATCTGCAGGAAGCCATTCAGGATATTGGATACGACCTGATTATTGAGGAAGAAAACGCCACTGAAGCCCAGCAGGAAATTCAGCAACAGGCCTACGAAAAAGCCAAATACCGCACCTTGTGGGCCGCAATACTTACCTTACCAGTATTTATTATCGGGATGTTTTTTCCCGATTGGGGGCCGGGTAAGTGGATTTCTTTACCGCTAACGGCCGTGGTGCTGTTTTACCTTGGCGATCACTTCTTTATAAACGCCTGGAAGCAGGCCCGGCACCGGCAAACCAACATGGATACACTGGTGGCCCTGAGTACTGGGATTGCCTTCCTGTTTAGCGTGTTTAACACCATTTACCCCGACTTCTTTCGCTCACAAGGCATTGAACCGCACGTGTACTACGAATCGGCCGCGGTTATCATTACCTTTATTTCCCTCGGAAAAGTACTGGAAGAACGGGCCAAATCGAACACCTCTACTGCCCTGAAGAAATTAATGGGGCTGCAACCCAAAACGGTAAAAGCCCTGGTGAATGGGGAAGAGCAGGAAATTCCATTGCAGGCAGTACAGCAGAATAATACCATTATTGTGCGTCCGGGAGAGAAGATACCGGTCGACGGTACGGTAATAAACGGAACCTCCTACGTAGATGAAAGCATGATTACCGGGGAGCCTATCCCGGTGGAAAAGAAAAACGGAGAGCTGGTTTACGCGGGTACGATTAACCAGCAGGGCAGCTTCCAGTTCCGGGCCGATAAGGTAGGAGGGGATACCCTGTTGGCACAGATTATTCAAACGGTGAAGGAAGCTCAGGGAAGTAAGGCCCCCATCCAAAAACTAGCCGATAAAATTGCCGGCATTTTTGTGCCGGTAGTGCTAATCATTGCGGTGGTTACGTTCATTAGCTGGATGATCTGGGGCGGTGAGCAGGCTTTTACCCACGCTTTTTTAACCGGGGTTACCGTGCTGGTTATTGCCTGCCCGTGTGCCCTCGGACTGGCCACTCCAACGGCTATTATGGTAGGGGTGGGCAAAGGTGCTGAAAACAATATCCTCATTAAAGATGCCGAAAGCCTGGAGCGAGCCCACGAGGTTGATACCGTGGTTCTGGATAAAACCGGCACCCTTACGGAAGGCAAACCCATGCTTACCAACTGGCACTGGGGCGAAGAAGCCTGGGAAACCACTTACGCGCCGGTGCTTATGGCCATGGAAGGACAGTCGGAGCATCCGCTGGCCCGGGCGGTTGTGAAAAACCTGCAGGGCAAAAACATAGTTCCTGCCAAAATTTCAGGGTTTAATAGCGTAACCGGACGGGGAATTGTGGCAAAAGATGCAGAAGGAAATTCATACTTTGTGGGTAATGCCCGGTTTGTGGAAGAAAACGACATTATTCCTGCTCACTATTTCCAGGAGCAGGCCGAACAGTGGGAAGCAGTAGCCAAAACAGTGATATATTTCACCAATCAGCAGGAAGTACTGGCCATTGGCGCTATTTCTGATGTGGTAAAGCCTTCTTCTCGCATGGCAGTAGAAAAGCTGCAACGTGAAAATATTGACGTACACATGCTTACCGGTGATCACGAAAAAACGGCCCGGGCAGTAGCCGATGAACTGGGCATTACAACCCTTAAAGCCGGGGTAATGCCTTCCGAAAAAGCAGATTACATTAAGCAGTTACAACAGCAGGGCCGCATTGTAGCCATGGTGGGCGATGGAATTAACGATGCCGAGGCACTGGCGCTGGCCGATGTAAGCATTGCCATGGGCAAGGGTACCGATATAGCTATGGATGTAGCGAAAATTACGTTAATAACTTCCGATTTAACCTACCTGCCCAAAGCCCTGAAGTTGTCTACCCAAACGGTAAAAGGAATTCGTCAGAACCTGTTCTGGGCATTCATTTATAATATCATTGGTATTCCGCTGGCGGCCGGGCTGCTGTACCCGGTTAACGGGTTCTTACTGGATCCGATGATTGCCGGGGCAGCGATGGCCTTCAGTTCCGTATCGGTGGTGAGCAACAGTTTGCGCCTCAAAGCCGGTAAATTATAGCGGAGCAAACTTTTGGGTTTGCCCCTAATAACTAGCCTGCTAACTAAAGCTAAAGTATGCAAAAAGCATTAATTTATACTTTCTAAATAAAATATGGTATAGAAGTTGTCTAAAATGATGATTGTCTTTTTCTAGCAAAGATTATCATAAAACCGATGATGTTCAGATTTAGCCAGTTTCTTGAGGATGTTTCAAACCTAATAAGCAAAGATTTAAACGCATCCATCCAGGCAAACGCATGTTCTATGACTGTTCTGTGTTTGTAGAGTTCAGGATCAAAGTAAGCATCTCTATCCGCTTTAGTACCATTTCTAGGGTTCAAGTGAAAGTTGGGTATGATATCATTTTCGTAACAGAGTGAACGCAGCTTCTTGGTATCAAAACCTGCATCGGCATTTAAGAAAAGTCCATTCGTACGAATATCGGCGTCGTGAAGCATGTTAAGGAGATCATTAAAATGCTTCTCAATGTCAAACACGTCATTTTGATTGCCTTTTTCAGGTCTGCTGGCAGCTAGTAAAACTCCCTGCCGATCAGAGATGCAAAGCATGTTGGTAGTCACCGAAGACTTGCGTTTCTGATAACCTGTGGCTTGCCCGCCTCTTTTTACTAAAGTTTGGGTACCATCCATTTGAGCACTTGAAAGATCTAATTGAGCATGATTTTCCTTCACTTGTTGGGTCCAGGCACGACGCCAAGAGCCATCCTTGCACCATTTGTTGAAATGGTGGTAGACGCTTCGCCAATTGTAAGGAATATCAAGGTACTGCTTGATAGGAAGCTCGCGCCACTGACAGCCGGTTTTGAGACGGTAAAGTATTAACTGGACAATACCTATCAACTTAGAAGGTGGTAACGGTCGCCCGTGAGAATATGTCTGTAAGTATGGCAATATCTCTGATTTAATTATATCTTTATCTAAAACGCTCATATTGATGAAACTTAAGGATGTTAGAAACCATAAGTTACTCATTTTGAGCGTTTTTTATTTTAGACAACTTCGATAACTAAAAAGTACGATTTACAAATATGGAAAAAAAACTGAATTTTGCTTCTGTTAAATC
>CAZIWJ010000264.1:0-4554 GCA_964542855.1 uncultured Roseivirgaceae bacterium | reverse complement strand
TAATTCATCGGGGCTGAAGGGTTTAGATATAAAATCGTTCATCCCCGCTTTTATGGCCTGCTGCTTAATGCTTAGCATGGCCGATGCCGTTAGCGCCAGCACCGGTAAATCTTCGTATCCCATTTCCCTCAGCCGCCGGGTGGCTTCAAACCCGTCCATCACCGGCATCTGCAAGTCCATTAATACCAGGTTGTACGTATTATTATTGCGCTGAATTTTTTCCAGGGCTTTCACGCCGTTCTCGGCGTAATCAACCTTTACTTTCCACTGTTCCAGGAAGCGTTCAACCACAAACTTGTTGGTTGGGTTATCTTCTACCAGTAAAATATGCTTACCCTCTACCAGGCTTTTGGCCAGCAGTTTCTTATTACCCGGTTCACTGAAGTTAGTTTCCCCGTTTACGTAATCGAAAGAAATAGTAAAGCTGAAAACCGATCCTTCTCCCTCACCGCTCTGCACGTTGATTTCACTTCCATGCAGGGCCAGCAGTTTCCTGGTAATGGCCAGGCCGAGCCCGGTTCCTCCGTACTCGCGGGTGGTGGAATTACTGGCCTGGGAGAAGCTCTCGAAAATAGCTTGTTTTTTGTTTTCCGGGATACCAATGCCGGTATCTCTAACTTCGAAGTAAATACTCACCTTGCGGCGGGTTTTCTTTACGCACTCCATATTTAGGGTAACCCCACCTTCTTTGGTAAATTTAACCGCATTACTGAGTAAATTATTAAAAATCTGCGACAAGCGGGTAGGATCACCCACAATTTGTAAGTTATCCAGGTCGGTATCGTAAACCGCTTTCAGGTAAATATTTTTCTTGTCGGCATTCACCTTTAGCGACTGCCGGATGCTGTTCACCATTTCGTACAGGTTGAAAGGAATATACTCCAGGTCGATGCGCCCGGCTTCAATTTTACTGAAGTCGAGAATATCATTAATCAGCGACAGCAGGTTATTACCCGAAAAGCTGAGCGTATCCAGGTACTCCTGCTGGTCTTCTCTCGGGTTATTGTCTAGCAGCAGGTTGGTCATGCCCAACACAGCATTCATGGGCGTACGGATTTCGTGGCTCATGGTAGACAGGAATAGCGACTTGGCCTGGGCCGCATCTTCGGCTGTTTCCTTGGCCTGGATTAAGTCCTGTTCCGTTTGCTTGTAGGCGGTAATATCTACTGCGTGAACCGAAACCCCGGTAATTACATCCTCTTCAATAATCGGCCGCAGTGAAAGGTTGTAATATTTCTTCTTATCTTCGAATACCACCCGTTCTATTTCCTGGTAAATTACCTCGCCCATGAAAGAACAGTCGTAAAGCTTCTTCAGGCTTTGGTGAATGTGGGGCGGGTAAATTTCTTCCAGGGCATCGCCCACTTTTGGCTGAACACCGTAAATCTGCTCCATTTCGGTAGCATAATTGCGGTTCATCAGTTTTAACCGGTAATCTTTTCCCACAATCCACAGGGCGTTATCGGTATTTTCTACAATACTTTCTAGCAGGGCATTATTTCTAACGAACAGAGAAAGGTACTGCGTCGTTTTCTGCCCGGCAATTTTGTTGTTTCGTTTAAGCTCAAGGATCAGCAGAACTGAAATTACAGCGGTTGAAAAAAAATGGCTCACTACGGGCCACACGCCTTTATTTAGTGAAATAATAGCCCCCAGTTTCGGGGTAAAGTCGGTTAAGTTAACCATTGCAATAACCCCCAGTGTAATGAATAAATGCACCAGCATCTTACGCTCCTGCTCACAATCGAGAAAAACCACGTAACACAGAAGCAGGGGAATGTACATCAGGTAAATGCCATTATAACTGGTAAAACCTGTATCGCTAACCAGTAAGGCAGCATTAACTGTACCGAACAAAAGGTAGAGACTTATTTGCGGATTTCGGTTTATCATCTGCCAACCGTACAGCAGCAGGATTACTATTATCCCGAACAGGCCGCCCAGGTAACTGAATAAATGATTGTAGCTCAGCCCGGCGTACAATAACACCTGGATGAAGCTGATCACGTATACCTCACGTATCAGTTTAATTTTTCCCTTGTCCATCTTTACTTCTGGCAAATATTTGTAGAACGCCGTTATTCAATGATCAAATTCCGTGCGCTTATTTTAAAAAAAACTGCCAATAAACCCGATCGCCGTACAGTGTAAGGTACCGGACGGTTAATTCATTGTAGGAAAGGATTCAGCAGCAGTTAAGCTACCGTTTTTTTAAACAGATTTATTAACTTTGCAACAAGCAAGATATACTATGGACAAGGCATTACGTGAAAAATACACGATGGTGGTTGGGCTTGAAGTTCACGCCCAGTTACTCACCAGGAGCAAGATATACGCCCCGGATTCAACCGAATACGGCGGGCTTCCCAATACCGATATTAGTGTAATTACCCTGGGCCACCCCGGTACGCTGCCCAAGCTGAACCGGAAAGTGGTGGAATACGCCATGAAGATGGGGCTGGCGTGTAATTGCGAAATTACCCGGGAGAATACTTTCGACCGGAAAAACTACTTTTACCCCGACCTTCCCAAGGGGTACCAGATTACCCAGGACAAAACCCCGATATGCACCGGGGGCTACGTGGATGTAAAAACCCGCGACGGACTGGAAACGCGGGTCCGGTTGAACCGCATTCACATTGAGGAAGATGCCGGAAAATCGCTCCACCTGGACGGGGAGGAAGATACCCTGATTGATTTTAACCGGGCCGGGGTTCCCCTGATTGAAATTGTTACCGAACCCGATATCCGTTCGTCGGAAGAAGCCTACGCCATGCTTACCGAACTTCGCCGGCTGGTGCGTTACCTGGAAATTTGCGACGGCAACATGGAAGAAGGTTCGCTGCGTTGCGACGCCAATATTTCGGTGATGCCTAAAGGCAGTAAGGAGTACGGCAAAAAAGTTGAGGTAAAGAACATGAACTCCATTTCCAACGTGAAGCGAGCCATTGAACACGAGCGCGACCGCCAGATTATGGCCATTGAAAATGGGGAAACCATTTTTTCTGAAACCCGCCTGTTCGATGCCATCACCGGGTATACTCACGGTATGCGAACCAAAGAAGAGCTGAACGATTACCGCTATTTTCCCGAGCCAGATTTAAGCCCGCTGCACGTATCGCAGGAATGGATAAACGAAGTAACCGCTTCTATGCCTCCCCTGCCCCGCGAGTTGCTGAACAAGTTTACCCAGGAATACGGGCTGCCCGATTACGATGCAGAGGTGCTTACCGATTCTAAAGATATTGCCCTTTTCTTCGAAGCCGTGTGTACGCATACCAAAAATTACAAGGCTGCATCGAACTGGGTGATGGGGCCGGTGAAATCGTACCTGAACGAGCTAACGCTTTCCATGACCGATTTCCCGCTACAACCGGAAAACCTGGTAGAACTGATTGAACTGGTTAACCAGGACAAACTCAATTTTGCTTCTGCCTCGCAGAAAGTGTTTCCTGAATTGCTGAAATCGCCTGGAAAAACAGCCATTGAAGTGGCAGAATCGTTGAATCTGATTCAGAACAGTAGTAGCGACAGTATTCAGCCCATAATAGATGAGGTGATTGCTTCGTTTCCCCAGAAAGTAGATGAATACAAAAGCGGCAAGAAGGGGCTACTGGGTATGTTTATGGGTGAGGTGATGAAACGAAGCAAAGGAAAGGCCAATCCCAAAGTTGCCAACCAGTTGCTACGCGAAGTTTTAGAACAGTAAACAAGAAATTATGATCCAACGTATGATCGCCTACCTGCTACCGGTAGCATTTATCAGTATTGTTTCCTGCGCCCAGCAGGTGAATAACGGCGACAAACAGCAACCACGTGAACCCATTACGCTCTCGGGTACCATTAAAAACCCGCAGAACGACGGCAAGGTAACCCTGGAAGAAGTGTACATTTATTCGCGCGAGATAAAAACCATCGATACCATTGAAGTAAAGGAAGATGGTACTTTTTCCATGCAGTTGGATACGGAACGCCCCGGATTTTATCGCATTAATTATTACGGCAGCCAGTACGTGAGCATGGTACTGGACCAGGATGATGTAACGGTAATTGCCGATGGCAGTTCGCCCAAGGGTAGTTACGAAGTGAAAGGATCTCGCGACACGGAGTACCTGCGCGAAATCAATGATATCATGCAGCAGGTGCAGCAGCAATCGCAGGACCTGAACCGGCAGTTTATGGAAGCGCGGAACAGCGACGACCAACAGAAGATGATAACCCTGCAGGAGGATTTTAAAAAGATGGAACAACGCTCACGCGCTAAAATAAAATCGACCATCGACAGCATGGGTACTTCTTTAAGCGCTTTGCTTGCTGTGAGTTACCTGGACCAGGACCGGGACTTCCAGTTTATTCAGAAAGTTGCCAATAAGTTTGAAGAAACTTACCCGGATGCCTATTACACGGAAACGTTTTCGTCGGAGATTAACCAGATGCAGAAGCTGGCAGTGGGTTCGAAAGCCCCGAACATTGAACTACCCAACCCGGACGGCGATACGCTGGCTCTTTACTCTTTGCAGGGCGATTACGTATTGATTGATTTCTGGGCAGCCT
>CAZIWJ010000263.1:0-4576 GCA_964542855.1 uncultured Roseivirgaceae bacterium | reverse complement strand
GCCAAAAAATATTGGAAATTTTCTTTCACTTGTTCCCGGTACGAAAAGTTTATTTGAATGCGAAGAAGCCTGTGCCTGAAATCTTTATTTTATAAATACCGGATGAAGGGAACGTTAGCAGATTTTTAAAAACGGCATTCCCTCCATTCCAGCACATCCGCGAAGTACTGGTTAAAATAACTTGCAAAAAGGCCTGGTATGCAGTTTTTTTGTATTTTTTAACAAATAACCCATTAATGAAATTACATTCAAATATAATTGGTGTAGGGGTTGGAGCTTTACTGATGGCCAGTTGCACCTCCCTAACCGAAGACAATGACCAACCCGTAGAATCGGGTATTATCCTTAATAATATGGATACTACCGTAAATCCCGGGAACAATTTTATTGAATACGTTAACGGTAGTTGGAACGAAAGAACTACCATACCCGACGATAAAGGACTCGTTGCCAGCTTCATAGAATTAAACGACCGGGCCGAGGATAATGTAAAGGCCATTATTGAAGAGGTAGCTGGAGAAAATTTTGAGAAAGGCAGTAACGAACAGAAAATCGGCGATCTGTACACTTCTTACCTGGATACCACGGGCCGAAACCGGTTAGGTATAGCTCCGCTAAAGCCTGAACTGGAAAAAGTATCCTCAATTTCCAGTTATGATAACCTGGCCGAATATTTCGGCTACGCTGAGAAATACGGTTTTGGTTCACCTTTCGGAATATTAGTGCTGGCTGATTTTAAAAATCCGGATTACAACGTGGCTTACACCAGGCAGTCTGGTTTAGGCTTACCGGAACGGGAGTATTACCTGAAGCAGGATTCGGCCTCGGCTGCTTTACGGGAACAGTATAAACAACACATCCGGCACATGTTTAAACTCATGGAATTACCCGGGGGAAGCAAAGCTGCTGAAACTATCCTGGCACTGGAAACCCGCATTGCTGAAAAGCACCTGACCAAGGAAAAATCCCGCGACCTGAAAGGAAATTATAACATGTACCCGTTAGATTCCTTTAAGCTGCTAATGCCCCGGTTTAACTGGGATTCATACTTCGAATCGAGCGAAATCGCCGAACTCAACCCCGATCAGTTTGGCACCCTGAGTAAGGAGTACATGGTAGCCCTGGATACCATTATTGTTACCACCCCGATTGAAGACTGGAAGACTTACCTCACCTGGGGCCTGATCCGAAACAACGCAGGACGGCTATCAACAACAGTAAGTAATAAAAACTGGAAGTTTTTCGGTAATAAACTTTACGGTACACCGAAAAGAAAAGAACTCTGGCGCAGGGGGGTTGCCATTACCAAATCGGTACTGGGAGAAGCTGTGGGCGAAGTATACGTTGAAAGGCATTTCCCCCGGGAGGCCAAGGCGAAAATGACTGAGCTGGTTGATAACCTGCTGAAAGCTTACGAAATCAGTATTAAAGGTTTAACCTGGATGACAGATTCAACCAAACAAGAAGCCCTTAATAAGCTTTCCAGGTTTACAACTAAAATTGGCTATCCCGAAGAGTGGAAGGAATACAATTATGAGATTAGACCAGATGATTATTTTGGCAATCGCATGCGCGGTCAGTTGTACGAGCACCGGAGAGCCATTAAGGATATTGGAAAGCCGGTAAACAAGAAAGAATGGGGGTTGCCTCCTCAAACGGTAAATGCTTACTACAACCCCACCCAAAATGAAATTGTATTCCCCGCAGCCATTCTTCAGCCTCCTTTCTTTAATATGAATGCAGAAGATGCCGTAAATTATGGGGCCATTGGTGCTGTAATTGGTCATGAAATCGGACATGGTTTTGATGATAAGGGGAGTGCTTTCGACGGCAACGGAGAACTAAGAAACTGGTGGACAGATAAAGACCGGGAGGAGTTCAAAGCCAGAACTTCCCAACTGGTTAATCAGTATAATCAGTTTGAAGTACTACCCGGGGTTTTTGTAAACGGCGAGTACACCCTGGGTGAAAATATTGGTGACCTGGGCGGATTGGGCATTGCTTTAAAGGCTTATGAGCTGTCACTGGATGGAAAAGAAGCCCCGGCAATGGATGGCTTCACTGGTAAACAACGGGTACTGATCGGTTACGCCCAGGTTTGGCGGAATAAAATCAGGGATAAACGGCTTCGCCTACAGGTAAACACCGACCCGCATTCGCCAGCAGACGTACGGGTAAATGGCGTGGTACGAAACATCCCGGAGTTCTACACGGCTTTTAATGTAGAACCTTCCGATTCTTTGTATTTACCCCCAGAAAAAAGAGTTGCGATCTGGTAGTAAACCCAGATACGTTACAACCGTTATTTTACTAAACCAGGCTGACCGATACCGGTCGGCCTTTTTATTTTGTCTATCGTTTACCGAAGCGGAAAACATCCACCCACCCCTAAAGGGTGTGGGCCACTGCGGCACAGGTTCTCGCCTCGTGCACAAGCTAATGCTTCACGTTGAGAGACGCCGGCCAATGCCCTGACCAGTATATTCTTTGCTTCATTTACATCGGCATTTTGCTCTTCACCACAAAACAGGCAAACGAATTTAGATTGACTTTGCCTGTTTTCTTCGCCTTTATGTCCATAACCAGCACATGGTTGAGGGGTGTATTTTCGGTCGCACGTATGTTTGTGATCGCTGGAGTAATCGTATTCTGCTTGCTCCGCTAAGGGAAAGAATAAAATTCATGGTGTTCAATAACTAAAGAAACATTATTATTGAAGACATCGAACGAATACCATGATTAACCGCCGTCTTTCCTTTACAATTGTTACTGTTTTATTTCTCTGCCCTGTATTCCTCTCCGCTCAAACAGCAAATATACCCCTTCAATGGGAGGTTATGCCCGGACAGGAAGAAAGAAGTATCATTTCCTTTCGGGGTATTGCCGCCGTTTCGAGAAATGAAGCCTGGGTAAGTGGAAGTGAAGGAAAGATATACCATACGGCAAATGGAGGTGCTTCCTGGGCATCTATTACGCTGAATAGTAGCCTGGATTTCAGAGATATTGAATGGCTACCAGATGGTAGCCTGGTAGCCATGAGTGCAGGCCCGGGTAGGAAGTCGAGGATTTACCGATCGGATGACGATGGTAAGAGCTGGAAACTTTCGTACCAGAATAACCAGCCTGAAGCTTTTTATGATGGAATTACTTTTCTTAACAGCCAGTTGGGATACTTAATTGGTGATCCGGTAGAGAACGAACTGTTTATTTTGCAAACCCCGGACGGGGGCCGGAGTTGGCAAAGGGTTGATGCAACTTCTCTGCCCCGCCTGGTTCCGGGCGAATACGGTTTTGCAGCCAGTGGCACTGGAATTTGCGGCCTAAATAAAAGCGTATGGATCGTTACCGGTGGAAGTGCTTCCAGGATTATTTATAATGCCATTCATCAAAAAAAATGGGAGGCATTTAGCTTACCGTTAGCTTCCGGCAACAGCAGTAGCGGGGCCTTTTCAGTTGCTTTTGCAGACAACCAGAACGGGGTGGTAGTTGGTGGAGATTATGCCAGGCCGGGAAAAAAGGGTAAAACCGTGGCGTACACCCGGGATGGAGGAAAGAGCTGGAAGCTGGCAAAAAATCATACAGAATTAGGATACCATTCCTGCGTGGTTTATTCAGCAGAAGCAAATATTTACCTTGCCGTTAGCCGATCGGGAGAGAGCATATATTCAACAGATGGAGGCCGAAGTTGGAATAATTTCGGAAAACAAAACCTGTATACCTTGTCAGTAGCAGCAGACGGAACAATCTGGGGTGCCGGTCCTGGCGGTTCAATTGTGAGGTTAATCTATGAATAAGGCTGCAAACACAGCAGTATTTGCAGCCCTGGTAGTAGTTAGTAAATCTGACGATGAGCAGTGAGCACAACATCTATGCTTATGTTTGTAGCAATAATACTTATAAATACTTTAGTATTCAGCCTTAAAGGAATATTAGTGTATTGCATCAACTGAAATCATGGTAAAATACTGATAAATAATTGCCAGCAGAATATTATCCATTATAAACAGTTGTTGCTCATAAACCCGGGGGAAGCGAAATTTCCTGTTAAGAAGTTTTTTAATAACCAGAAAAGTTAAATATCACTGTTATTCTATACCGGATGCATACCATATTTACAATCACCTGATCGATTAGGTGATATGAACTGGTATAAACAACGTACCCCATTCAATAAATAATACCAGGCTCATTGGCATTACTTTTATTCAGATATATACTCACTAATTTGCTTATACCTGGCGTTTGTAGCGTGCTACATTTTAATTTTACCTTGTTTTCTGAAGCTTTAAACCAAATCTTACACCGCTCTGCCCCGTTTAAACACTTAAACGTATCAGTTATAGCTTTATATCCGTAAATTAGAATAATTAAACTGACCAATTGCATGAATCATTTTAAAAAGATGCCTGTTTTACCTTTTTTAAAATTAACAAGTATAACGACAGGCTTTTAGCCGCCCCAGAACCAATTAGCTATGAAAGCACATACTAATTTCATAAAGTACCAATGCTTTGTAAATGAAGCAGGGCAACTGATAGATGCTGATGGAAATCACATCATCGCAGTGAAACAACAC
>CAZIWJ010000262.1:0-4633 GCA_964542855.1 uncultured Roseivirgaceae bacterium | reverse complement strand
AGATCGTTTCACGTGACTGGAGTTCAGACGTGTGCTCTTCCGATCTCCATGCAAATTGTAAACCCGGCAGAGCGGTTCTGGTGTATTTGCCGGGAGCGTTTTTTACTGGCGAAGCCTAATGATGCCGGCAAAGGTACAACTGTTTTCTAGCGGGGAAGCGTTGAACGGTTAACTGGTGTTTTTAGCTTTGCTGCTGCAAGCGGTAAAAAGCAATAAGATTTAAGTTGAATGATAAAAAGAGGTTTATTAATTCATTGGATTTACGTTTTAAATATTTCCGTACTTATTAATAATTGCTAACTGTCCTGCGTGATAGGCAGTGTGCGACACAATTCTGCCAAAGGCTTCTGCTTTGGTTTTTGTTCCAAATTCTTTTGTGCTTATTGTGGTTTCCCAATCAGCTTCGGTTTGCTTTTCAACGATGGATTTCAGTTTCTCGAAAGATTCAGCCACATAATTTTTCAAGCTTACCAAATCCGTCCATTCGCCTGTATCTTGCTTTTCAATAACTGTTTTAGCCGATACTTTTAATGAACGGTCACCAAACACATTTTTGGCAAAAAGTAACTCTACATCACCAATGTGGCGAATAAGAAAGCCTACTGAATTAGGGGAATCAGCCAATTTCTTTTTCAAATCACTTTCGGACAAATTTTCCAGCTGATTACTAAAACGAGTTCGGGATTCTATCCAAAGTTCAAGTAAAAGGTCTGTTTTTAATTTCATTGGATTAGGGCTTGTTTAAATGTTGTTTAAGAAAAACCAGCAGGTTAACCCTGCACTTAAACCACGAAATGCGAAGCAAAGCAGTAGGCAGGACATCGTACCTACCTACGCTGGATAACTACGGTAAGGCAACCTCTTTTGGGTAATTTAAACTACAAAATATGCTGTAATTTATGTGGCAGCTACACACCGCATATCTTAACTACATTTTACACAAAGCCTTTTTTCAGGCATTAATAGAATTCTGCCTTCTGGGATGGGTTGCCTGCATTTTACACAGATTCCAAAATTGGGCTTGTTAATATTTTCTAAAGCGATTTGTAGCCCCTCCAGTTTCACCTCTAAATTTCGTAATGAAGCCTCCGCAACACTCCTGTTATTTATCGCGTCCATCCTGCTAACCCTGCCTATGGCTACATCTGGCGCAACCGGCCTGGTTGAATTTTTTAAGTCAATTATTTCTTCCTCAATTTTCGAAATCCTTTCAATAATCTTGACTTTCAATGAAGACTTATCCATAACTATTACATTAGGTTAGATATAAATTAAATGAATCTAATGAACCGATTAACCACACCAAAATAATTTGCAATTAGTTTTATACTCATTACTTGTTAAGCAAGGCAGGTTCAGGAATGGGAAAGCCACTGCCTGCCATCATGGGGGCAATAGCTGTTCCGGGCGTCGATATTATTTCTCAAAATCCTGAATAAAGTCTTTAGCTCTATCGCCGCGTAAATATTCTGCCAGCCCAAGCAGTCCATTTTTCAGGTAAGCTGCCCGGTAGCCTTTGCTTTGAAGATAAACCATGGCAATAATAGCCCGGTCTTTGTGCGGGCAAGCGGTAACAATGAGCTTGTTTTTAGGCAGCTCCTGATAACGCTTTGGTAAAGTTGAAAGCGGCATTTTCAGTGCATAGTCCATTTGCCAGGCGGCTTGCTCCTCAGCAAAGCGAATATCCACTAAAATTACCTCGTCGTTTTCCAGGAGGGCAACGATTTGTTCGGAGGATATTTTCATTTCTTTCCTGGTTTCGTAAGTAAAACCAGCTACGAAATCGTCTAGTGCAGCCTGTGCGAAACTACCCGTACCCGTGAAAGTAAGAACAGCGATAAATAGTATTTTGAGTATTTTCATAATTAAAAAATGTTTCGTGATTAACAACTACTGAAAGAACAGCCATCGTTGGTAATACTTAAATGAAGCAGTTACGATTTAATTTAACCGTTAGGATTACCTTTCAGTGGCCAAACTAAAATATAATCCTTAAATCTGTTAGAATAAAAGCTAAAACCAAGGTAATCAAAACCGGGGTAGGGCTGCTTAAATTAGCAGAGCATTTGGGCCATGTTTCCTAAGCCTGCAAAGTATTTGGCTACATCAGAAATCATATTCTCGTCAGTTCAGGGTGTTCCATCTGTTTAACCTGTTAAAGTTGTAAAATTAGCAACACGCTTAAATAAACACGATAGCGGTTCAGGTTGCGCCCAAACCGCTATTGCTTTTATACCCTGTTGGCTTTGGTTATTTTACAATATTATGTTCCCAAAAAGCGCCACTTATGTCTGTAATTTTTAGGGTATAAGTCCCATCAGATAAACTTGCTAAAGCCTTGTTATTAAGGTTTAGTTTTCCCTTTGCTCCTAATGGAACAATTAAACTGTGTTCACCCGGCTTTATTTTGGCAACGTAATAGTTTGAGATATTCTCTTTGTTCAAGGTTGCCAAATCATCCTGGGTATACTCAATAATGGTTTGGTTTTTATGATCGCTTAATTCAATACTAATAACCCAAGAACCATAAACATCAACGCCTTCGGTTCTGAACACATCAAAAGTAAGCGCGTTGTCTTGGATTTTGCCATTAGTAATTTCAAGCTTTGGTTTTTTCGACTTATTATGAAGCGTTCCCCACAAACCTCCGTGAAATACCTGGTTGGTCATTAAAGTTATTCCAAAAATAAAAAGAGAACCAATTAAAACCACACGAGGAAACAAAGTGTCTTTGATTGGTAAAATGCCTGAACCCAACCAGGGAAACCATTTCTTTTTAGTTATCGCGAAATTTTTGTTCATCAGGTAATTATCAAAAGAATATTTGCCACTGCCGGATAAAAACAAGACAAAACCCGTAGCAATACCTAATACACCGATTTGCCACTCATCTAAACACGTGGTGCCAATCCAGCCTGAGCCTAAAAGGATACCCATTGCTAATCCAAAAACACCGATACTCATTATACGGGTAAGCAAACCGAATATGATGAATATACCTACAATACCTTCAACAATGGTGAAAATCACCATATTAATCCATAGCGCATCCGGATTTTCTACCAAATATTGAATAACTGGTTTTATACCTAAGGCGTTGGGCAAAAAAGCATTAAACTTTTCACCAATATAACCTGCTACTTCTGGGTCGAGTTTGTCGGCTAATACAGTTCTTCTCCAAAAGGCGGAGAAATATGTCCAACCTATTACTAATCTTACCGACAGCGCTAAAAGCCCTGCATCGTTTTTTATGTTTTTCATTACTATTTATTTGTAATTGGTAAAATACGGTCGTGCAACCGCCTTTAATTTTTCCTGGGCAGAAAATCAATTACGAATAAACCTGGATATTTTGGTATAAAATGTATAGTGGCACATCAGAGACCAGTGGTCTTCCTGATGATCCCGGAGCCAGGGAGTGGCCAAGGAAGTTAATCGAAAATCCAACACTATACGGTTCTGAAAACGGAGAGTTAGGTTGTTGATTAGTTTCTCCAGAAATTTTTAAAAGGCTCTCAGAAATCTCAAAAGACTGGCAGTTAGATTGAGAAATTGCTGATTTACTCTTGTTTAAGACCTTAGTTTGAGGAGCTCCTAATTCGGTTTGAATAAAATTTCGAACCTTACAAGGCGAAAGTAAAAGCAATAATACTAACCCAAGTACAGGGAGAACGGAATGGATGTTTAGTATATCTGGCTTTTTTTTCACTCAGTAAATTTAATAATAATGGCTTACAGTTACCGTATCGCTTCAGTGATAGCTAACGCCATGGCTGTACAGGCCAGGCATCAACATTTTTTCAAACCTAATTACTAATTCCTGAACGGTCAAGCTCCAGTTTTATGCTGTCGTTATCTACAGCTCGAAATCATTCATTTTTTGGCTGTTTGGTACTGGTATCGTGCATACACCCTGGCGCTTTTCACCCGCTACCGGAAAAATGATAAAAGGTAGGCGAAGCTGTTTTGCTTCGGATACGGCTTCGTGCGTGATAATGAACCGTCGTTACTAAAGTACGTGCTCGTTAAATGGCAGTCCAAAAATGAAAAAAAGAAGCTTAATTCTGTCGTTCGGAAACCGGCTTTGCGCCTTCCACTTCACGTTGTAAATGATCGGTATACAATATGCCGTTCAGGTGGTCAATTTCATGCTGGAAAATAACAGCCGTAAAATCTTCTACAATTTCCATTTCATGCGCCCGGTTCATCTTATCGTATTCCACGATAATAGAGTAGGGGCGGGTAACGGTATCGCGGCGGTTAGGAATCGACAGGCAACCTTCCAGGCAATCCTGGGTTAACGTTGATTCCTGCACAATTCTGGGGTTGAGGTATACTTCGAAGGGCATGCCTTCTTTATCCAGCCGTTTCACCCAGATGATGCGTTTCAATATGCCTACCTGCGGGGCTGCAATTCCCAGTCCCATGGAAGCACTGTCGGTAACCGTGGCGTACATGCGTTGAACAAGGGTTCGTAAAGTAGAATCATTGTCATTTCCAAATACCACCGCCTCACTTCTACGGCGTAAGAGCAGGGAATCGGAAGTGCGATTAATTTTAAAAACCCGCATCGGCTCGGTAGGAGAGATCGGAAGAGCGTCGTGTAGGGAAAGAGTGTAGATCTCGGTGGTCG
>CAZIWJ010000261.1:0-4640 GCA_964542855.1 uncultured Roseivirgaceae bacterium | reverse complement strand
ACTTTTACCCGCTGCAAAGCGGCTTTATATCTGCCCTGTTCTTCTGAACTGATGTAGTATATTCCTGCCTCCCCAGTAGGGGCAATGGCCTCGATCTGGGTGGAAGCCTGGTCGGGTTTTATGTTATACCTGTTAAATTCGCGACTGGAAAAAGAACCACTGAATGTATCTTTAATTTCTACAAGGAAAGCCCGAAAAGAAGTAGTGTAAGCCGTTAGCCACACTGAACCGGATGTTTCATCGTAGTGCGCCCCGGTTAATAACGCATTAACCGGTAAGCTCCCCTTACTTTTTACCGTGTAGTTGCCCGGTAATTTAGGAATAGCATACAGGCTGGTTTGCTGGTTGCCCCAGTTTTTAGTAAACAGGTACAAACTGTCGCCATATGCAATCAGCGATTCAGCGTCGAAATTGGTTTGCATGCGAGTTTGCCTGAAATCGGTTTGCTCAGCGTAACGGAACCTGATTTTTTCAACTTCAACCTGCTGCCGCTGAAGGTAATCTTCAATCCGTATTTTATAAATTACCAGGTCATTTCTTGCCCCGGCGTTATTTCCAAAATCACCAATGTAAATGAATTCCCCGTCGTGGCAAATATCTTCCCAGTCGATATTGGTTGCGTTATCCAGTATTACTACCCGGGTAATAGCACCGTTACCGGGGTTAACTTCGTACAACCACGGTTTGCCTCCCGAATCATTATGGGTAATCAATTTTCCGTTTAGTGATACTAACCCGGAGGTTTCTTTTACCTGCTTATTGAGCCGGGTAACAAAGGTATTGGGCTGTTGGGCCAGGGCCTGGGAGAAGAATAACAGGAAGAAAAGGGTAAAAATCATGACCAGTATAATTTGCTGCTGTAGATTACGAATTTTAAAGGAATTAAATGCGTAAACTTATTCTTTTATCACTCCACTTCCGGATCTACTGCTTCGTAGATTTCTTGCAGGGTAATGGAACAGCCCAGAATAGTTATAGCAACGTTTTCATTCGTCACTTCTTCACCCTGCCAGTTCTTCTCCTTATCGTATACTTCGGCTTTCACTTCATCCTGATGCAATAAGACATATTGTTGCAGCGAAGGCAGGGTTTTGTAACAGGCAAATTTGGCCTGTTGATCATAACTTCGGGTTGAATCGGACAATACTTCAATAACAATTGAAGGGTTCTGAATAGCTGATGCCCCTCTTTTGCGTTTCAGCTGTTTTAACTTTCCGCACACCACAAAAAAATCAGGATAATATACGGCCTCACATTCCGGTACGTGTACCAGTACATCTTTAGAAAAAAGGTTGCACCTTTTTTTTCTTAGGCAGAATAACAGGTGAGCGGTTAAATTAGAAATAATCAGATCATGTTTTGGAGAAGCCCCGCTCATGGCAACCACTTCTCCTGCCCGGTATTCGCTGCGGAATTGGGCCGTGGCTTCATTATCTAAATATTCTTCCAGGGCTATTGGGGTGTGGGTAGCCATATACGATTTCTTTTATTGAAAAACACTAATTTTAGCGATGTGTTAAAACCAACAGGTTGAATAATTATTTGCTACTACCGGGCGATGGCGATATTTACAATTTAAGCGTATATTATTCCGGCACACTTTAAAATTCCGAACTGCGTTGAAAAAGTTCTACTGGTTTTTACTCATTCTCTTTCTCCTGGTTCCACTGCTGGTATTTCTGTTCCCTTTCCTACTGGAACGTCAGTTTAACCGGGTATTGCTGCAGAACGAGGACGAAGAATACATTATACAGTACGATAACCTGGAAGCTTCCTGGTGGAAGCGGAAAGTACGGGTAAATGACATCCAGATTACACGGTCGGGTCAGGAAACGCCCCTGCTTACGCTGAAAAGTTTTGAAATTAAGGATGTTTCCCCCCTCGCCCTGCTTTTTAAACGAAGCATTAATACGAACAGCCTCACTATCCGGAGTGGGGAGTTAAAATTACAGGAGCAACTGGCGAATACCGTAAATACATCAGTCAACCCTAACCAGGTAATAAATGGCCTCTGGAATAGCCTGCTCAGCAAAATACAAATTCAGCAGTTATTACTGATGGATATAAACGTACAGTTGAATAACCTCGATACAACCCGACTGGCTTTCCATCTCGATTCTTTGCAGGTAGAAGATATTACCATCGATACCGCCAGTATTCATGACCCTTTCCCTCTTAATTACCGGCGAATTGCTTTCCGGTTTTCTGATTTGTTCCTGCAACTGAACCCGGTATACCAGTGCGCTATTGAGTCGCTCACCGGGAACCAGAAGGGCTTTATTAACCTGAACGGGATGCAGCTATACAGTGAACTCAGCCCCGAGGAAAACTACCAAAGGCACGATTTTACGCGTAAGTTACTCCGGATAGAAAGTAATAACCTTCGGTTGAATAATTACACCTGGCGCATTACTCCCGACTATAAATTGCAGTTTCACTGCGCATCCGTTAATACCGACCGGGTTAACGTGGTGGTGAAAGATGATCACCAGTTTACCATTATTCCCAACCGTTACCGGTCGCTTCCCTCCCGGTTTATCAGGAATCTTCCGATGGACCTGCAAATAGACACGCTGCGACTGAAAAACTGTTCTGTGCTGTATAAAATGACGGAGGAGAATAACCGGACCTCGTCGGTAAGGCTCGATAATATTTACAGCACGGCCTATAACATTCATAATGATTCCACTTCAAACCAGCAGACAGTATTCGATATCATTGCTGACTTTCTCAGTAATGAAAAGGCAAAGTTCAGGTATGTTTACCAGGTCAATGACCCCGATGATTTCTTTACTTTTTCCGGTAACCTGAACAACATCCGTACCGATGAAATTAACGCTATTATTTACCCTATTGCCCAGATTAAGGTGCTGGGGCAGTTAAAGAACCTTACCTTTCAGTTGCAGGGAAACGAAAACCACCTGAATGGAAACGTCAGGTTTAACTACGATAATTTAAAGCTGAATGTATTAAAAAACGGGGGAGAAGATCATGCCTTGCTAAAGTCGGCACTGGCTAATATAGTGTTGAATACCACCAACCTTCCGGAGCAAGATAAGTATAAAACCGGCACCGTGGACTTTCCACGCAATAAGCGCCGCTCAGTAATGCATTACGTGTGGAACGGCCTCCGGGGTGGTATACTGGCCATCCTGGTTCCCAATGATAAAATCAGGGAAAAGTTACTGGCTAAACAATAGTGGCATGCCATATCGGCAGTGATATAATGAGGACGATGCATTTACCCGGTTCAGGGGTGTTTTCGTTCCTTTAATTTTACGGAAGCTATTAATTCTTTCAAAATTAGAGGTACGAGGAAAAATTACCAACTCAACATGCATACCGTTGGCAATTTAATTTGGTAAAAAACCCGGGACTATACTTTACAAAGTTCTATCTTATCAATTCGTATTTTTTTACAAGCGAGGTTTATGATAGTATACCCTTCGGATAAAATTAAGCAATTAACAATTTAATCCACACGGGGAAGGATCATCATCTTCTCCTCCAGGGCAGGCAATGCAGTAATTAGATGTGTCATTACAGCAAGCGTAATAACCTGATCCTGCCTGAACACTGCACTTAACGCCGAATATATCTTTTATCATGCAGGCTGTTGCTCCCTCACCACCACTTGTGCAATTACCGCACTGCGCAAGTGTTCGCTGGTTTGCGATTTCGGCAGATACTTTATAAGAGTGGAAGTAATTGAAAAAGTTATCGTTAAAGTTGTAGTCTTTTAGGACTTCTTTTGTCCAGTCCCCTCCACTTTTCTGTACGATGGTGTACGATACAAATTCCTCTTTAATTTTCATTCCAAGTCTGTTCTCAACGTAGCTTGCCACCTCTTCATAAGACTTGCCGCCCTCGCCATCTACATGGAAAGAAAAAATGTGCTGACTATTAAAAGGATGTAAGAATATAACGCCGTTAATTGTTAGGATTCCTGCTTTTTCCCACTCCAGTTTAGGGGCCCGGTTTGCTATTTCCTCCGAATCGATACCAATGAAGATTAGCTTATCAACTTTATCGTTGTCTTTTTCGCTGAACAGAATGTCATACTGACGGTTCGGAAACTGATCGGCATAAACATCACCTGTAATCAATGTAACGCCATTTCCCTCCCCATAATCTTGCATGATAGGGTTAAACAAAGATAAATCATCTGATTCGTTTTCAGTATTGCATCCAAAAGTGGTGAATAATAAAATGAGACCCATTAACAACGCATTACCGGAAGTACTGGGTATTTGTGTAACGTTTTTCATAACAGGTTTAAATTTTGATGGTATTTAAAGAAAAAATAAGTATAAATTCAAAATTAAACTTAGAACTAATACTTATTAATTGTTAGGAACCATCAGGTTTTTCTAAACAGGGTATTCGTAGTACAGGGTTCTGTTGCAAAGTTTAGAAACGTATGCTTTTCCTAAATTTTCACCTCGCAATTCTACCACCGTGGCTAGCGTTATATTCGCCGTGAAGCAGAACGGCATTTCAGGGGGTATACAATTTTATAGTGTGTTTGGCGGCTGGCGTCCTGTCATCTTTTACAATATCACTGTCGTTATTTATCGTAAAGCTGTCGTATTTCAATGATTTAATATTACGTTCGATGCAGGTAATGCCATATTTTATCG
>CAZIWJ010000260.1:0-4760 GCA_964542855.1 uncultured Roseivirgaceae bacterium | reverse complement strand
TGGAATCGGATTACGGCCAGGGCACCCTGTTCTCTGTTACTATTCCTAACCTGGCGCGTAAACTTAATATCCCATCCGAATCAGCAGGTAAACTTCCGGAAGGGTTTCCCATGGAATCCTGACTGTCATTCACAACAAATACACGACAAACCATTTCATTTTTTCAGATTCAGCAAAACACAGGTATTGTGATTCTAATCTTTTACTATTACTTTTATTTTATAGCACTAAACTTATGAAGTTATCTCTTTCTTCAATTAACCAAAAACTAATCGCGGCCCAGCGTTGTGCCTGCTGGTTCTGGTGTTGTCGTTATTTGGAGAAAGGGATGAATAAATTATTCGTGTATAATTATACGGTTATCAATCGAACATAATTTGTAACCACTGATATACAGATACCTTAGCATTCAGGCCTTTCTCCATTTGGGGAAAGGCCTTTTTTTTTACCTAACTAACTTTAACTATGCAAAGCTTCAGAACTGAACTGGAAAATCCTGTCGTAGAACAAGACATTATCGATCTTGAAAGAAAGATTAAAAAATACCGGAAAGGAGAAATGGATGAAGATCGTTTTCGGAGTCTGCGTTTGGCCAGAGGAGTGTACGGTCAACGGCAGTCAGGCGTACAGATGGTGAGAATAAAAATACCCTTCGGTCGGCTGAATGCCAGCCAATTACACCGTATAGCCGACATATCTGATGAATACAGTAACGGAAATTTACATGCTACTACCCGGCAGGATATCCAGATTCACTACGTGAGTTTAGATCGCACACCTGAACTCTGGGCCCGGCTGGAAGAAGAACGCGTAACGCTCAGAGAAGCTTGTGGAAATACCGTCAGGAACGTAACTGCTTCCGCATTAGCAGGAATTGACCCGGATGAACCTTTTGATGTTTCAGTTCATGCCAATGAAGTTTTTGAATACTTTCTACGGAATCCGGTATGCCAGGAAATGGGTAGAAAATTCAAGATTGCCTTCTCGAGCAGTGATAAGGATTCAGCATTTACCTTTATTCACGACCTGGGTTTTATTCCCCGCCTGAATGAAAAAGAAGAAAGAGGGTTTAAGGTGCTCGTTGGCGGAGGGTTGGGAGCCCAGCCTAAACTGGCTGAAACTGCCGTTGAATTCCTTCCGGAAAACCAGCTCATTCCATTTACAGAAGCAACCCTCAGGGTGTTTGACCGCCACGGTGAACGCAATAAACGCGGGAAAGCGAGAATGAAATTTCTGCTGAAAAACGTAGGTTTAGCCGGTTTGCTAAAGCTCATTGAAGGCGAACAAAAAGCACTGGCTTACCCATTATACCCTATTAACTATCGGCCTGTCTTGCCCCAAAACCTGGCAGCAACCACAGGCGCTAACAACCGTTCGCCTCAGCCATCGGACCCGGAAAAGTACAACCGGTGGCAAGCCACTAACCTCATCGCACAGAAGCAGCCGGGATATTATGCTGTTGCGATAAAACTTCCGCTCGGAAACATGAATTCCAGCCAAGCCCACCGTTTCGCTGGTATTATTCAACAGTACGCTGCAGACGATTGCCGGATTACGGTTAACCAGGGCTACCTGCTCCGATTTGTACCTGAGCAAAATGTATTACCAGTATTTGAAGCGTTAAACCAAATCGGTTTTGCAGAGCCGGGATTCGATAGTGTTGCCGATATCACCGCGTGCCCCGGAACAGATACCTGTAACCTGGGCATTTCCAATAGTACCGGGGTTTCCCTGGCCCTGGAAAAAGTGATTCACGAAGAATATGCTGAACTGGTAAATAACCAGGATATTAAAATTAAAATCAGTGGATGCCCCAACTCTTGCGGTCAGCATAGTTTGGCCGCTATCGGTTTACATGGCAGTTCAATAAAAGATGAAAAAAAACAGGTGATTCCGGCGCTGCAGGTTTTACTGGGGGGTGGAATAAGCGGAAGTGGAGTGGGTATAATTGCTGAGAAAGTAATTAAAATACCCAGTAAAAGAATAAAAAAAGCCCTTCGCTTAATCCTGAACAATTATTATGAGCACGCCCAAGAAGGAGAGTATTTTAGCGATTATTACACCCGCACAGGAAGAAAGTATTTTTATCAGTTGTTAAAACCTTTAACCCGCCTTGAAAAAATAGAACATGAAGAATATATCGATTGGGGCCATAATTCCGGTTCATTCCAGGTTGAAGCTGGAATCGGGGAGTGCGCAGGGGTAATTGTAGACCTCGTTTCAACTTTATTCTTTGAAGTAGAAGAAAAGCTGCTTTGGGCTGAAAAATCGCTCGAAGGCCAGCAGTACGCAGATAGTATTTATCATTCCTACAGCAGCATGGTTTGGGCAGCAAAGGCGCTACTGCTTACCCTCGATGTAAACCCTTCTAACCATATGCAGGTCATTCGTGAATTTGACGAGCAATTTGCAGGCATTGAAGGGTTGAATGATGCAGGCACCCCGTTCCACACCCTGATTATGCAAATCAATCAGAATGCGCCGGAAAAAGCATTTGCCGAAAAATACCTGGAAGAAGCAGGCAATTTTTACCGTAATGTTCAGCATTATAGAAACCAAACCCAACCATAAGCTGATGAAAAAAATACCGAAACTCAGTTTGGTCGGTGCAGGCCCCGGCAACCCAGACCTGATTACCCTTAGGGGAAAACGGGTATTGCAACAGGCCGATATTGTATTATATGATGCGCTGGCTAATGATTCCTTACTCGAATTTGCCCCTCCCCATGCCTTAACAAAGTACGTTGGAAAAAAAGCGGGTGAACATGCTTACCGGCAGGCTGAAATAAACAACTTAATTTCCGCTTATGCATATCGTTATGGTCATGTGGTGCGATTAAAAGGTGGAGATCCCTACTTATACGGCCGGGGGCATGAAGAACAACTGCACGCAGAAGCAAACGGCATCACTGTTGAAGTAATTCCAGGGGTTAGCAGCGTGTACTCCGTTCCTGCCCTGCAGGGCATTCCTTTAACCCAACGGGGAATAAGCAATAGCTTCTGGGTGCTAACAGCAACTACTCGCTCGGGAATGATAAACCAAGACCTTCACCTGGCTGCACAGTCTGACGCTACCATTGTAATTCTGATGGGCATGCGTAAAATTGAGCAAATCGCTTCTATTTTCACCAACCAGGGTAAGGGGGAAACTCCCGTTGCTGTTATTCAGAATGGCACCCTGCCCAGCGAGAAAGTAGGCATTACCAGGATTTATCACCTTCAACAAATGGTTGAAAAGCAGCATCTGGGCAATCCGGCGGTGATTATTATTGGAGAGGTAGTCAATGCCAAATCATTGAGCCAGGTCCTGCAAAAAGCAATGCCTGGAGAATACTCGTGCGCGTCCTCTAGCCCCCCTCACGTGGGTAGTGATGAGGTTTCCTCAACTCACCACCAGGCTATATAATTACCCCCTACTGTTAATCTGAAAAATAATGAATACACTGTTTCCTGTTTTTATAAAACCACACCAGTTAAACTTGCTTATCGTAGGCGGGGGCAACGTGGGCGAAGAAAAATTATCGGCCATTCTGGCCAATTCACCCGATGCCCGGGTAACTGTGGTAGCCGGTTACGTGAAAGAGGAAGTAACTGCTCTCGCCCGGGCTGCCAGTCATGTACTGATAGTTAACCGCAATTACTGCCCCAGCGACTTAAAAGGGAAAGACCTGGTTATTTGTGCTACCGATAACGTAAAGTTGCACCACGAAATAAGAAGGAAGTGCCGGGCATTGAACATACTGGTCAACGTGGCCGATACACCCGAACTTTGCGACTTTTACCTCGGCTCAGTGGTTCGGAAAGGCGACCTGAAAATCGCTGTTTCCACCAATGGGAAGTCCCCTACCCTGGCAAAACGGTTTCGGGAAATCATGGAGGAAATTATTCCTGATAACATACAGGACGTATTGGATAACCTGGAGGCGATCAGAAAAAAACTTAAGGGCAATTTTCAATACAAAGTCCATAAACTTAATGAAATCACCTCCGTTATGCGTACGGAACACCTTAATTCTGATAATCAAACCAACCAAAACCAGCAATTAAATGGATAGGTCCAAGTCATCTATTTCGCTGCCTGACCTGGCCGAATCATCGTGGTGGGAAAATGAATTTCAAGCGCAGAACAGCGATAACCGCATGCTTACTTTTTACAAACACGTTAAAGCAAACGAAAAGGTACTGCTCACTTCTTCCTTCGGCACTACTTCAGCCATTCTGCTGCACCACCTTTACCGCCTGGGAATTAACCAGGAAATTACTTTCCTCGATACATCGTTCCACTTCCGGGAAACCCTGGCCTACAAGCAGGATCTGGAACAGAAGTTTGGCTTTGCTGTTAGGGTTATCGGCCCTGAACCGTGGAAAAATGAATACATCCGCAAGGACGAAACCTGGAAGAAAGACCCTGATTTCTGCTGTTCAGTTAATAAGGTTGAACCCTTACAGTTAGCAAGGCAGCATGCCGATTACTGGATTTCAGGGTTAATGGGCTGGCAGAACTCCTTCCGGAATAACCTGGGCTTTCTTCAGTATCAGCATGAAATATTAAAGTTTCATCCGTTCATCGACTGGACAGCCGAGGAAGCCAAAACCTATATGCGCAAACATCAGATCCCCTTACATCCGCTTGCCGCAAAAGGCTACGCTTCGGTAGGGTGCACGCACTGTACGGTTCAAGGAACGGGCCGGTCGGGAAGGTGGGGCGGCTCAGCAAAAACGGAATGCGGTATTCATCGCTAATGCTGGAACGAAAGCTT
>CAZIWJ010000259.1:0-4797 GCA_964542855.1 uncultured Roseivirgaceae bacterium | reverse complement strand
TCCGACGGTTCTTTCTCACTCGATGCCGAATATAACATTCCCGGAACCGGAAATGTGAATGGATTAGTAACCGGGCTGAACGCCAATGAAACCGCCTTCGATACCGAATGGGCAGAAGACAGCCTGAAATTATACATCAGTACTAACGGTGCTTCCAGCGGACGTATACTCCAGTACGACCCGGCAACTGATATTGTAGCCCCCTTGCAAAGTTTTGGCACCGTAACCAGCAGCTACGGCCTGCTGCGCGGGCCCGACGGCAATATTTATCACCTCTCGCAGGAAGCCGCCGGTACGGCATTTGAAGTGGGGCGTATTACCGATATCGATAGCGTGGCTAACCTGACCAGCTACGAGTACCGCCTGTTTAACGGGGAAGATTTTAACGGGGTGCAATTTCCTCAGTTTGCCCCGCCTTACGTACCTGATTACCAGGTGAGTTTTGCCCCGGCCGGACCGGTTTGTGAAGGCAATACTGTGTCGCTGATACCCGAGGTGTTCCCGGAACCTGATAGCATGGTGTGGATCATCGACGGGCAGCCGGTTTCGGCCTACAGCCCTACCTACACGGCGCAGTCGGGCGGGGGAGGCGCCGCCGTAGCACTGGTTGCCTTCTATAAAGATACCATCATTGCCACGCAGCAACCGCTACAGGTAACACCCTTCGATGCCCAACCGCAAATTCCGCAGGATACCACGCTTTGCCCCGACGAAGTGTGGGTGGCCGATGCCACCGTGCAAAGTGGCGGCCAGGGTGGCGGGGGAGGAGGCGGTGGCGGCGGCCAGACCACCCAGTACGAATACCTCTGGAGTACCGGCGCTACTACCCCGCAAATAGAAATTGATACCGCCGCCCGCTACTGGGTGGTAATCCGTGACCCGAACTCCGGCTGCGGATTATACTTCGAAACTAACGTAAAGGAGTATAACTACGAAAATATTACTTACAACACCTGGTACTTCGGGAACGGGGCCGGACTGGATTTCAATAACCTGGCCATCAACCCCAATTACGACGACGACGGCAACGACGGTGCGGTGCTGCCCCTGAGCGACGGGGCCTCTAATGCCCCGGAAGCTATTGCCTCCATTTCCGATTCTAACGGCGACGACCTGTATTATACCGACGGGGAAAATGTGTACGTGCGCATTCGGGAACCCGACGAAACAGAACAGGAACAACTAAACCCCCGCGATAACGATACTCACATCCAGCTCGATGGCACGCTGGCCGGCGACCAGGATGCAACCATGGCCGGTATTGTGCAGGTGCCCGATGCGCAGGGGCTGTATTACCTGTTTTATACAACTGCCGTACAAAACGGGGGCTACAACCTGTATTATGCGATAGTAGATCTACGGGTAGGATCGGCCACTGTTCCCAATGCTCTGTTTGGTACTATTGTTTCGGCCGATAACCTGCTGTTCCGCAAGAGTACCGAACGCATTAAAATTGTAGGCGGGCAGAACGGCGGTCCGGCTACCCTCATTGCCCACGAGTACGGCAACAATATTTTCCGGGTGTACGACATTACCGCCCAGGGTATTGGTAACCCCATTTTCTCTACCAGCGGCTCGGTGCACGAATTAGCCGAACCTACCGATGCCGAAGGGTACATTGAGTTTGGTGGAAACGAAAATACCGCCCTGCTGGCCGTAGCCCTGGGAGGAGAAGTAGAGGTATTTGAGTACAATGCGCAGGAACGCACCGTTTCCGAACCCATTACGGTTTCCGTGCCCGGCGAAAGCGAAACCTACGGACTGGAGTTTGTGGGCGATTCCCTGATTATTTCCGGGGCGAACGATATTTATGCTGCCGATTTATCGCCTTACGAAGATACCTCGGCCGATCCGCAAGGTTTGGGTGCCGGGTTCGGGGCCATTCAGCGGGGCCCTGACGGGCAGATTTATACGGTAAGAGATAATTCCGCGGCCATGTGGACGGTGCAGGTGGCTGTGGGTTCAAACGTTACCGTTGAGGAAAGTACTACGCTGGTATTTGAAGGCGGGGCCACCACCGGTTTCGGGTTGCCCGATTATATTGCCCAGGGCGGTAACTCCTTCCAGGAACCGGGGGCCAGCGTTACCAGCGCCTGCGTGGGGGTGGCCTCCCAGTTTGCGGCTACGCCCACCGACCAGTCGATCGATAGCGTTACCTGGGCCATCCAGCGCCAGAATATGGATGGTACCACTACCCAGATTCCGCTGGCCGATTCACTCATTAATTCTTTCGGCTTCGAGTATAACTTTGCTACCGAGGGCGATTATACGATTAACGCCCGCATCAGCAACCGCTGCGGACTGGATACCACCATTACGCTTAACGTGAACGTGCCGCAGGCCGTTATGCCCACGCTGCCCATTTCGGCCAACCTGTGTACCGGCCCGGTTGAGGTAACCGCCATCGATACCACCCAGGCGGTGGTTGACCAGCTTACTTTCGAGTGGATTCAACGCGGCGCACTGGGCGGGGGAAATATCCCGGCCGAAAATACTGTATCCCTGAACGAGGAAGGCTTCTACAACGTAACCCTAACCGATGCCAACGGCTGCGTAGCTGAAGATTCAATTTTTATTGGGGAAGACCGGCCGCCCCTCGACCTGGAGGAAAACTTTAGTATTTGTGCAGGCGAACCCTACGACTTTCCAAACATCGCCATTGCCAGTCCGGCCCCCGATCCGGAGGGGTACACCTGGACGCTCGATGGAGCAAACGTAAGCAACACCCCCAATTATTCGCTGAATACAACTAACGCCGGGGTATTTGAAGTCATTGCCCGCGTTACCGACGATTCACCGGAACGCTGCTTTACCGAAGATACCGTACAGGTAACCGTTAACCCGAGTCCCGACTTTAATTTTGCAGTAACTGAAACCGATGCCTGCGGGGCCGGGGGTGGAGCTGTTGATTTAACCCTTACTGATACTCCTGCCGATACTTACAGCTTTCGCTGGACCGATATTAATGGCGCTACCGTAGGCACTACCGAAGACCTGGGTAACTTAAATGCAGGTACGTTTAACGTTGAGGTAAGCAACAACTTTGGCTGTACAACCGACAGCAGCGTAGCCGTTCCGGACGGGAATAGCAATTTTGAAATATCCACCAGCGTGGTTAATTCCTGCCCGGAATCCAATGCCGGTATAGTGCTGGTTGAGTTCGATTCCCTGTTCAACAACGTGAACCTCGACCTGAGTTACCGGTTGGGTAATGGCCCGGTAACCGATAGCCTGGCCCGAATGGGCTCAGATAGTTTACTGCGCATTACTAACCTGGCTACCGGCACCTATTCAATTGAAGTAACTGATCCGAATAGCGGTTGTACCCAAACGGCCACACCTACGGTAGAAGAAAATCCTTCTATAGAATATAATATAGTCACTCCCGGCCCAATTAGGGCTTGTTTTGACCAGGGCGCTGTGGAAAACGTAAAATTGCGGGTTGAAATGCTTTCCAATACCATTGCAAATATTCAATGGTCAGAACCCGGAGCAGGTTTTGGGTCTCTTCGGGGGCTCGACCAGAATAACAGAAGCCTGTATAATGCCGGAAGTTTAGCCGGTAGCGGGTTTTACCGCTTCAGAATTGCGGATCAAAGCCCAAATAATCCACTTTGCCCGGTTACCGATTCCATTGAAGTACGCTTTAACCAGAACCCAAGAGTAAATGTTGCCACCCAGGCCCCGGGAAGCTGCGAAACCGGGGAAGAGGTATTGAGAGCAATCGTTGATCCGCAAAACCCAACGATTGGCAGTTACAGCTACGATTGGGTATTCGCGGCGTCAGGTTCAGCCGATTCTACAGCCATTGGAAGCGGTCAGCAAATTACCGGTACCCAAAGCGGATTTTACGGCGTAGAAGTTACCAATACCGAAACCGGTTGCGTAGGCACCAACGGCGAATCTGTTACCGTAAACCAGAACCTGGATATTTTAATTACCTCCGATTTTGCCTGCCGCGACGGCGAACCCATTACCGTGGTGGCCGAAACGATTGAAGGACCGGTAAACGACATTTCCTACAGTTGGGTAGACCCGAATAATTTCGACGTCGGGTTCAACAATGATTCGCTGGTACTGGAACCGGACCAGCCGGAAGGAACCTATACGCTGCTGGCGCGGGTGGCAGGTAGCAACTGCCCGGCTACTGAACGAACTTTTGAACTAAACCGCAACCCGGTGCCGATAAGCGGGCTGATGGAAGGGCCGCGCATTATTTGTACCGAAGATACAGACCCAACTATTAATTCAGTGCAACTGGATGCCGGGGAAGATGCCTCGCAGTATAACTGGACGCTCCCCGATAACTCTTCGGCCAGCTCGCAGGACCTGTTAGCCACGATTGGCGGAATTTTTACCGTAGAGCTAACCAATTCCTTTAATTGTATTACCACGGATAGTATTCAGATTATCAATGATTGCGAACCGCAAATATTTGCGCCCAATATTGTAGTACCCAACAGTCCGAATGCGCAAAACCGGGCGTTCACCATCGGCACCAAGTACGTGGCCGATGAAAACTTCCAGGTGCTGATTTATAACCGCTGGGGCGAACTGGTGTACCAGTCGTCGAACAAAGACTTCCGCTGGGATGGCACCATGCGTGGGGAAGGAGGCAAGGAAGTACCGCTGGGCGATTACAATTACGTAATTACTTTCCGCAGCACCACCAGCGACCTGAACCGGGTACTGAAACACTACGGCGGGGTTACCATAGCCCGGTAACCTTGCGTGGGTTGTTACTTTATTTTATCAGGGTAGTAAAGAAAAAGCCTGTTTCTTGAATCGTGTCTAATA
>CAZIWJ010000258.1:0-4815 GCA_964542855.1 uncultured Roseivirgaceae bacterium | reverse complement strand
GTAAGCTGGAAGATTATATTCGTAAGGCCGACCTGGTTATTACTGCCGAGGGAAAAATTGACCGGCAAACCCTGCGGGGGAAGGTTATTCAGGGGGTAAGCGCTATTTGCAGCCAGGCCGGAAAACCATTGCTGGCTCTTTGCGGTACGCTGGAAGCTGATACGAAAACCCTCGAAGACCTGGGTTTAACCGATGCCCGCTCGATACTATACCAACCAGTTTCGTTAGCCGAAGCCCTGGATCCTGCTTATACTACACTGGCCCTGGAACTGGCTGCTGCCCGGATGTACCGCTCATTTACGATCCTACAATCTTCCAACTGATATGTTACAGGTTTTCAGAAAAGAGCTGAATAGTGCATTAAACTCACTCATTGCCTATTTAATTATCGGGGTATTCCTGGCAGGTATCGGTTTGCTAATGTGGGTTTTTCCGGAAACCAGCGTACTGGACTACGGCTACGCTGAAATGAGTACCCTTTTCGATTATGCTCCTTACGTGTTCATTTTTCTCATTCCAGCCGTAACCATGCATAGTTTTTCAGAGGAAATGCGCGCTGGTACGCTTGAGTTGCTGCTTACCCGTCCGCTCAGTAACTGGGATATCGTAATTGGAAAATACCTGGCATCGTTGCTGGTTGTAATTTTTGCCGTTGTACCTACTCTGGTTTATTATTTTACCCTGTATTACCTGGGCAGTCCGATGGGTAATCTCGATACCCCGGGCATCATGGGATCTTACGTAGGTTTATTGTTGCTGGCAGCTTCATTCACCGCAATTGGTATCTTGTCATCCACTCTTAGCAGTAGCCAGGTTATATCTTTCCTGATTGCTGCTTTTGTCTGTTTTATTTTATACAGTGGACTCAGTTCTTTAGCTTCTATCGATGTATGGGGAACTTACTCGCTATTCCTGCAGCAACTGAGCCTGGTATACCATTACGAGGCACTGAGCCGGGGGCTCATCGATTCCAGGAATGTCATATACCTGTTATCGGTTGTGGCTACACTCTTATTCCTGGCCCGCTTTTGGTTAAGCAGCAAGCGGTGGTAGTTACATTTTAAGGCGCTGCTTTTACACTCCCACTGCTAAAGCAGGTGGGATTATTAATGGCCTTTTCATAATTCTCGTTGCCAATTTCGTTGAGCGCTATCCTGAAATTATTCTTACCCCGCAGTTTTGCGTAACTTTACTGCGCTGGTAGATCGTAAACTTAAAAAAATAACAACTGATACGCACCAGAAAAAACCTTGGCATTACTTAGCATTACAAGGGTTCATTGTTTGCTACCCTGGTCAGTGCTTTCCAGAAAATATACCCATAATGGAATAAGGTTTTTTCTACGCGGTGGCCATAAAAATAGTTAAAGCTAATCCCCAATTGGTAATGTAGCATTAAATTGAGGCCGCATATTTAGCAGTATCGATATTATTTATCACCTAATAACTCACATAGTATGAAAGAAATAGATGTTCAGGAACTGAAGAAAATGCAGGATAGTAACGAGGACTTTCAGTTTATCGACGTAAGGGAACCTTACGAGTATGATGAAGATAACCTGAACGCCGAACTGATTCCTCTGGGCGATATCATGAATAAAAAAGACAGGTTATCTAAAGATAAAAAGGTAGTTGTTCACTGCAGAAGTGGCGCAAGAAGCGGTAGTGCTGTTCAGATGCTAGAGCGGGAAGGGTATGATAATCTTTATAATCTGAAAGGGGGGATCCTGGCTTATCGTGAGCAAATTGGCTAAACAGCCTTGAATAAAAGATCAATTTTTACTTTTGGGCAGGTTCTTTGTTATTTTTAGTTACTGCAGGGGCCTGCTTTTTCTCTTCCCCTTCGTTATCTTCTTCTTCTTTGTTGCCCTTAACGATCCGTGAAATTTCGTCCATTAATTCCCTAAAATTATCGAAATCTTCTGTGTATACCAGGCTTACGCCCTGGGTTAGGGCCGCATTTGTGCTCCGGTCTATATTGTTAATGGTATTGAAATTATTCCGGTTATAGAGTTTAACCCGTAGCTTACCATCTTCAGTAATCAGGTATTCCAGGCTAACATCCCCGATTATGCTTTGAGTATCGGCTTCGTTGTTTACATTAGTAACGCCGCCGTCGCGGGTAATTCTCATACGGCCATCCAGAAACGTATAGGATAACCGCAGCTGAAGGGTACTCAGGCTTTCTTCGTTCAGCGAGTTCAGATCTACATCAATTTCAAGATTTTCATCAACCTGGTTTACCCAGTAGCTGAACTGGTTCGATATTAATTCGCTTACACTACCCCCAACCACATTTTGTCCTTCAAAAGAATTGGGTGGTGAAAAACGCTTTAGTATAATAAGGCTGAAAACCTGTTTGTTCAGTTCCTGCTGGTCGGTGGCAATGGTGTTCTTAAAGTTATTAATTACGAACTGTACGTTAGTATTATTCTGCGGGTAGTTAGAAAAAAAGATTTCAAAATCCAGGTCGGGGTTTAATAGTTTTCCGTTCAGGTGCAGAACTACTTCTGCCGGGTAAGGACGTTCCAGTTCCGGGCTATTGATAACCTGTTCATTCTCCTCATTTGCCGTTTCATTGCTTTGGGTAGTTGTAAGAGTATTCAATGATAGGGGCTTCAATGTAGCCAGTTGAGAATACTTGGCATCGATACTAATTACAGCCCGGTAAGGATCACCATACCAGGATATAAGGCTTCCGGGAATAATGGTAAATTCCTTGTTTATGATATTGCGCAGAGTGAAGTTATACCCCCCTTCTACCAGTTCATAGTTTCCAAACATGGAGAATTCACCCTGGGTACTAATCGAAAATCGCAGGTCGCCTTTTCCTCTACCGCGGATAATATCACCTGTCCGAACATCGAATATTAATTCACAGTAAGCGTCGGGAGTTGCTTCAATATTGAGGTCTACCTGCACCCCACTCGGGTTAAGCGTAAGCTCTTCGTTTTCCTGGTTAACCGTATCTTCAACGAAAGAAATGAAATCGGACTTAACAGCCTGCTCGGTGCCTTCCAGTGGCACGTATAAACGGGTTCCCTTTTCTGTTCTCAGGTTAGCCGTAATGTTCATGTTGGAAAACGCCCCGAATATACTCAGGTCGCCGGTACCGTACCCGGTTCCATAATATAGTTCATTCTCGGCCTGGTTGGTATTTAGTAACGCAAAGTTATCTACTTCAGCGTAGGCATCGACCACGAAATCCTGGAACTCATCGTGGAAAACACCGCCCTTTAAAATTCCCGTTTCTCCTCTGGAATCGGTAACCGTTAATCCGTCTGAACCAATCCGGTTCGGATCGAAAACCAGGTTACCACTTAACGAATACATTGTATTCAGGTAATTAATTTTAATCGTTCCACCGGCCAGGTTTCCATCACCATTTAACCGGGGGGCGGTGATGCGTCCCCCGATTTTTAAATCGGCATCTACTAAACCTCCCAGGTTGGTAAAGAGATCTTTTACGTATGGTTCAAGGAAATTGATATTCAACCCCTGGATTGAAGCCTCCAGGTTTAACTGATCTTCAGGCTGGTATGGGTTAACGTATCCTTTAACATTGGCCAGCGAACTATCTTCTTTAACCAGTTGAGCTGACGTAAAGTAAGCCTTTTCACTAGCATCCCACCGGATATCACCAATTAGCGAACCTACCTTGAACTGCTCCAGCCTGAAACTTTGCAGGTTAAATTTTCCGGCCCATTCGTTGAATACAGAATCGGTGTTCCCCAGGTAGTACTGATTCAGGGAAGCATTCCCGTTTAGAATACCCGAGTAGTTTTTTTGCGTAAGCGGACTAACATTGTCGAGATTAAAGTTTACAACGCTTAAATTAAGTTGGTCATCCTTGTTTTTGGAAAGGGTACCGTTTACCAGCAGCGACTGATCGGATTCCTGGGTGTCGACCCGGTAAATTTCAAGGCTATCCACTATGATTTTCCCACCCGTGAAAGTAATCCGGTTTTTGCGGTTCAACTGCCAGTATTTTTGTAGTGCCCGGAAGTTGGAAGGGGTAAAAGCCAATACCGTAGTATCGGTAAGAAAATTCAGTTCACCACTCAGTTCGGCCAGATTCCCGGTAGATTCCTGGGAAATTGCCTGGTAGAAATCGATATGGGTATTGTCCCAGATGGCTTCCAGAAAAAGGTTTTCCGTTTGTACCATGCTTTCTCCGTAACCGTATTGCTGAAGGGCCGATTTAACGAAACCAGAAGCCAGTACGTTGGTGCTGTCGCGGATTTTAGACGAGGTAATATCGATGGAATTATCCTTAAAGCGGTAATCCTTGTATGTAATCTGGTTTGCCTTTCCATTTACGGAAAAAATAGAAGTATACCCACCAGTAAAACTTCCCGTTAACTTTACCGAGTCGGAAAGAGAAAGATCGGGATTGAAGAACTTCAGCACCGGATTAATATGCCACATGTTAATCCGATAGTTTAACTTATACTTCTCCAGCTCGACCCGGTTCACATTTTCCTGGTTGTAGTAATCTGCCAGCTGCTGCTGGTCATTAAGAAAAATAAGGCGATATTCCTTTACCAGTCGTCCGAAGTCTGAATAGAGGGTTGTAATGTTGTAATTTCCCTCGGTGAAAAAGTCTATCAGGTTACTTTCCAGGTAAAACTTTCTTTCCTTTTTGCCCCTAAGAGCCTGCATATTTATTTCCCCAAGATGCAACTGACGGTCTTCCATTTTTAAATCGGCCTGTACAATATTAAGCTCGCCGTACAGGCTGTCCAGGTTTAGCCCCTGTACGTCGGCATACAGGCGGGTACTTACTGACAATGGAATGGGCAATAACCGAAGAGCC
>CAZIWJ010000257.1:0-4844 GCA_964542855.1 uncultured Roseivirgaceae bacterium | reverse complement strand
ACGGGGGTATCTTTATAGTACTGCCCTTCAGCGATTTTCAGCCCGTAATCATTGTAGAAGAACCAGTCGCCGTTTTTCTGTCCGTTTTCATATTCCCCTTTCTTTACCAATGTACCGGCATTATTGGCAAACGCCCAGCTTCCTTCCTTTTTTCCATCAACGGTTTCTCCCATGGCACGCAGGCTGTCGGAAGAGTTAAACTGGGCCAGTACAGTTGCCGGCAATATGGCTAATAAGAATATGTATAGTAACGCATTGTTGAAAACAGGAACAGGCAGAATCATGTAAAATTTATTTTCTTTAGTTTGTTGTAACCAATTACACAAAAAACGAACCCTGGTGTTTTATTGTGGCAAGCCAATTGCTCTGTAAACGATGTTTGTGTGAATTCATAGCTAATCGCTTAAACTACCTAACCCTGTGAAAAGATTCCATCAGTTACTCTTTCGGTTGTTAACTTGCTTTGCTATTTTATTGCTACTTGCCAGTACTTCTAACGCGCAATTTCACAACAAACCCATAAAAAAGAAGAAAAAAGATTCATTTAAAAAGGATCAGTGGTACCTCGGGCTGCGGGGTGGCATGAACTGGTGTACGGCAAATCCGGGCGAACGATACGCCGATTTCATTGACATCCAGGCCAACCTGAACGCTGAATTACCCGACCAGAAAGAATACGGCGGTTTCAATGATAATGTAGGGGCTCAGGCCGGGTTATCGTTGATTTACGCTTATTCCTCCGATTTACAAATCAGCCTGCAAGCCATGTTTAGCCACATGAAATATACCTACACCCGGTTTTACGAATGGACCGACGCAGAAAATGGCAACAATACCGTTAGCTTCCAGTACGATCATGAGGTAGGCGTGAATTACCTGGAACTGCCACTGATTGTTCGTTACAGTTTCGGTAACGGGCGTTTAAAGCCGCACTTGCTGGGCGGTGGCTACTACGGGTATTTTATCAGCGCCAGGAAATCGGTGTTCACTACCGGGGTAGACGAAGCTTCGGGCGGAGTAAATGAATTTTCGCAGGGAGAGCAGTCGACCGATGCCAATAAATTATTTATTCGTTCTAACCTGGGCTGGCTGGCCGGGGCCGGAGCGGAGTATAACCTGGGGAATGTGGTATTCGTACTCGACATCGCTTACCGGCAGGGTGTTAACAATATTGTTAGTGAAAAGAACCGGTATTCGGCTACCCGGCAGTTTACGGGCTTCGGAAATGTGCAGGATAACCTTTCCCTGAATAACATCACCACCAACGTAAGTATTGTTTTCCCACTAAAATTCTTTACCCGCGATTACAACCCGGTAATGTTATAATTCATGATGAGCGCTATGATGAAGAACCTGATATTAATTGTTGGCCTGATTGCTTTTGCTGCCGGTTGCGACATTAAGGAAAATAATGTTGAGCCCGACCGCAGCTTCACAAAAATTTACAATAACCAGGAGTTTTCCCGTTCATACGACCCGCTGCGGGTAATTGAAACTTCCGACAGCGGCTACCTGGCCATTGCCGCCACGTTCGATTTTAACTCAGAAGATACCTGGTGGAGCCCATACCTGATTAAGGTAGACGAAAACGGGGACTACCAGTGGGAGATTACGTTGGAGGAACCTTACGTAAATCCGGTGCCTTACCTTACAGAAAAAACAGACGGTTATTACTTCTTCACCATGGACGAAGTAGGGCTCTACACCTACCTGATGCGGCTTGGTTTTGAAGGCACCAACCCTGAAGTGGTGGCTACTTTTACCGATATTGAGTACCCCCTTAGTGCAAACCTGACCCCGGTAGAAGATCCCAATCCGGGCATCCTGGTACAGGGTTACCAGCGTGGATCTTTCCGCACTACCCTAACCAAGCTCGATACCGAGTTCAACCAGCTCTGGACGCAGGAATACGATGTACTGGAAGACGCTGAACCCCTGGTTATTAACCACCTTACCCGCCTGGGACAAGAATATCCCTTTTTTTCCGGGTTTGTGCAGGGTACCGGAAACAGGGGCAACTACTTCTTCAACGGCTTTCGTAATTTCAGTTTTTCGCTGAATTTTGTTGATGCCAGCAATGGTGAAATAACCGGGGCGGTTAACGGGTCGCGTTACAAAGGTGGTTTAAGTGCTGCCCTTCACCTGAGCGGTGATCAGTTTGCCTTATCGAAATTCAGTTTCGGAGAGAACTTCTTCGTTCCTTCGGCCCCCGTAAACATTAACGGGGAAATTTCCAGCACCAGCATTACTGCTAACCGGTTTCCTGAACTCCTGCCCGATGCCCGGGTACTGGTTAAGGAGCTTACCCTACCCGGTAAGGAAGTTTACATTTACGGTACAGATACCAAAAGTAACCAAATGGTTCTTTATGCCTACGATAAAGCAACCAGCGAACTGTTGGGTGTAACCTACGTGGGGCAAACGAATCCCTACACGCTTGGCGATTACATTGTAACCGAAGATAACGGCCTGCTTCTGCTGGGAGAAACATTTGTGGCAGGGCGCTTTCCAAGACTGGCCATGTTCAAGCTTACGGAAGAAGAACTGGCAGAACTGGTTAATCCTTAGTATAAGCTAATGCCTGCGCCGGTGTTGTTCTGTTGTATTTGAGTCCTTTTTTTGCTACAACCTCCGTTTTAGAGCTTGTTAAACTTTATCCTTTAGGCTGCAAACTATCTAAGTATGTCCACGCAACCTGATTATCCGGCAACGGGAAAATAAAAAGTCTTCCCGACTTCCCTGCTGCCACCCGTAACAATTTAAACGTATTTTATCTACTTGCCTACACCTGGTATGAGGCCGGGAAGCTTGCAGGTGGCAGTGTTGGCGAAGAAAAAAGTTTAACCGGGTAATGACAAAAATTTTCGAACCCAGCCCGGGCTAATTCATTTTTGTTGTTAAAAAAATACCGTTTATTTACGCCAACTAAAGCCGTTTTGCCGCATGGGAAAGAAACGAAACGTACGGGTAGCAGTAGTTTCCGATGTTCACCTGGGAACCTACGGTTGCCGGGCCAAGGAACTGGTTCAGTACCTGAAAAGCATTAAGCCAGACATCCTGGTGCTGAACGGCGATATCATAGACATGTGGCAGTTCAGTAAGCGGTATTGGCCCAAGTCGCACATGAAAGTGATTAAGCACATCATCAATCTGCTTTCCAAGGGTACCAAGGTTTATTATGTAACCGGAAACCACGACGAGTTACTGCGCAAATTCGTAGGATTTGAGCTGGGCTCGCTGGAAATTGTGAATAAAATCGTGCTTGAACTGGATGGTAAAAAAGCCTGGATTTTTCACGGCGATGTGTTCGATGTTACCATGCAACATTCCAAGTGGCTGGCTAAGTTAGGTGCCATTGGTTACGACACCCTCATTGTTATTAATGCGGTGGTGAATTTTCTCTCTGAAAAACTGGGGCGTGGCCGCGTATCATTTAGCAAGAAAATTAAAAATTCGGTAAAAGGTGCCGTAAAGTTTGTGAACGCTTTCGAGGAAACGGCAGCTGATATTGCCATTTCAAACGAGTATGATTACGTAGTTTGCGGCCATATACACACCCCTGAAATCCGTACCGTGGCCATGAACAACGGTGAGGTGATGTACCTGAACAGTGGCGACTGGATTGAAAGCCTTTCGGCCCTGGAATACCACGACGGTTCCTGGAGGTTATACAAGTATACGGAAGACAAAGAAATGCGCCTGGTGAAATCGGAAGATGATGATGAAGAAGTAGATGAGGAATTGAATACCAAAGCTTTATTCAATAATATGTTGAAAGAGTTTAAAATAAAGAAAACGTGAAAATACTTTATGCCATCCAGGGTACTGGCAATGGGCATATTAGCCGGGCGCGCGACATCATTCCCCTGTTAAACAAAAAAGGCAATCTGGATATATTAATAAGCGGCGTACAAGCTGATATATCACTTCCCTACCCTGTTACTTACCAGTACAGGGGTATGAGTTTTATAATTGGAAAAGGAGGCGGCGTGGATTTTCTAACCACTTTGCAACAAACCAACATTTCCCGGTTAAGAATGGATATTTTACGGTTTCCGGTGGAAGAATACGACTTAATTATCAATGACTTCGAACCGGTTTCGGCCTGGGCCTGTAAACTGAAAGGAAAACATGTGGTTGGCTTAAGCCACCAAAGTGCCGTTCTGAATAGTAACGCCCCCCGCCCTAAACGGTCTGACTTAATGGGAAGAATGGTTTTACAATACTTTTCCCCCACTACCGCGGATTATGGGTTTCACTTCTGCCGCTTCGATGAGAATATTTTTACCCCGGTTATCCGGAGGCAAATCCGGAAACTGAAACCAACAAAAGGAAATTACTTTACTGTTTACCTACCCGCTTACAGCGACGAAAAACTGGTGCGTTTCTTTTCGCACTTTCCCGGAATGAAGTGGAATATCTTTTCCAAACATAACATCAAACGACGTACTGTAGGTAACATTTGCCTGCAACCTGTAGATAATGATGCCTTTATACATAGCCTGGCCCACGCTACTGGCCTGGTTTGTGGAGCTGGTTTTGAGAGTCCGGCAGAAGCCCTGTACCTGGGAAAAAAAGTGCTTTGTGTGCCCATGAAAAACCAGTACGAGCAGTACTGTAATGCAGCAGCCCTGGAAAGCCTGGGAGTACCCGTAATCAGTGGCCTGAAAAAGCGTTACATCCCGTTTATTAATAACTGGCTGCAACACGGTAAACAGGTTGAAGTGAATTATCCGGACCAGACGGAGGAAATTTTGGATATGATTATAGAAAAGCACGTATAATTTAAAAGGGACCTCATTTTCAGGGTAATTTTACTAAAAGAAATGAAAAGATGGACGAGC
>CAZIWJ010000256.1:0-4851 GCA_964542855.1 uncultured Roseivirgaceae bacterium | reverse complement strand
TCGGGAGATATCGCCACTGCAGCACATTCAAACACCTTTTCGTGCAGGTTAATTGCATTTTCCAGTTCTACTGAGCTAACCTTGATTCCGCCGAGGTTCATGGTATCATCGGCCCGGCCCTGGCTTTTGTAAAAGTGCGTACCCAGTAAATTAGTCTCCAGTTTGGCAATAGCATCACCGTGCTTTCGTAAGTGCTCGCCCGATTTACCTACCGGGGTATTTGTGAAATATTCTTCGTGGTGGTCGCGGTTTAACAAGTGTTGCGACAAACCCATTGAAGGGGGGTTAATAAATACCTCTCCCGTTTCGCCCGGCTTCAGTTCTTCCTGATCTTCGTTTAACAACACCAGGTCCATACCCAGGGCCGGGGTGCTGAAAGCCGAAAGTACGGCAGGCTGCACTACCGTACCCGTTATGTAGCCGCCGCCAATTTCAGTACCGCCGCAGTACTCGATTACCGGTGCGTTGAAATTGGCCAGCCACATCAGGTAGAAATAATCATTTGCACTCGATGGCTCACCGGTGGAGGAAAATACCCTTACCGGCCAGTGGTACTGCTCCATAACCCCGGTTTTCCTCCACGCCTTAACCAACGAGGGGATTGTGCCCAACATGGTAATTTGAACCTCTTCCATGAACGAACCAAAGCCTTCACCGGCAGCCGCACCCACGTACAGTGCCAGGGTAGCTTTATTCAGCAAGGCCGCGTAGATGGTCCAGGGCCCCATCATCCAGCCCATCCCCGTAGTCCAGGTAACTACATCGTCGGGATGGATGTCGTGGTGAAAACAGGCATCGGCCCCGCATTTAATAGGGGTAAGTTGCGACCAGGGAATTACTTTGGGCTCCTTGGTGGTTCCCGAAGAAAACAAAATACTGGTAAGAGAATAAGGATCACCGGTAGCAGGTTCCAGCTGGTCACTTCCCATGAAATCGTCCCATTTCACGTCATTGTTGCGTAGGGTTGAATCTCCGTCCATCGGAACCACCACGCAAAAAGGAGAATCAGCTTTTTTCACTTTATCGTATATCGGCAGCGGTTTACCACCGTAAAGGTAGGCGTCGGCAGCGATAATAGCCCTGGCTTCAGCCAGCTTTGTGCGGCGGGCCAGTTCTTCCGGCGAGAAGCTATCGGCAATCAGCACCGGCACCATTCCGGCTTTAATTAAACCGAGGTAGGCCACTACCGATTCAAGGCACAGCGGCAGGTACAGCACCACCCGGTCGCCCGAAGTAAAACCCTTGTTAATAAACCCGTTGGCCAGTTGGTTACAAGCCTTTTCCAGTTCGCCGTAAGTTAATTTAGTGGTATTTCCGGCTTCATTTTTTACAATAATCGCAGTGCGGTTGCTGTCCTGGTTAAAGCAACTCGCTGCAATATTTAATTCCGCCCCCGGAAGCCAGCTGGCCTGCTCGTTACCTTTACTGGTATCTAGTACGCTCTGGTAAAGAGTTTTAAATTTAATATCGAGGGTTTTGATTGTCTCCTCCCAAAAATGCTCTTTTTTCACCACCGACCAGTCGTATAATTCTTTATAACGGGTGAACCCCATTTTATCCATTAACCGGTTGATGTTGCTGCGTTCGATGTGGGCCTGATCGGGGAGCCAGGTGATGGGCATTTCATCGTTACAGAATATTTCCTGGTGGATGTTAAATAACTGGTTGAAAGAGAAATGCGAATATTTCTTACTAATGAGCTGCCACAATTTGGCCCGCTCTTCCAGTGAATTGGTATCATTCATAAGAATAGACAATCAGTTAAATTATGTTACATTAACAACTAAGTAATTAAACAATTAATTACAAAATTCGTCAATTAAGTGGCAAATTGTAACTAACCAATGGAAAAAGATAACAAGCTGGATGTACTGGTTTTTGCCGCTCATCCTGATGACGTAGAACTCACCTGCTCTGGAACGGTAATCAGTTTAATCCAGGCCGGAAAAAGCGTGGGTATTGTAGACCTCACCCGGGGTGAAATGGGTACCCGGGGCACCCCGGAAATTAGGGATGCCGAATCGGGAAAAGCCTCGCAGATTATGGGTATTCACGCCCGGGAAAACCTGCAACTTCCTGATGTATTTTTCGAAGATAACCTGGCAAACCAGGTAAAAGTAGCTGCAAAAGTTAGAAAATACCGACCCGATATTGTGCTCTGCAACGCGGTAAGCGACCGGCACCCGGATCACGGCAAGGGATCATCACTGGTTAGCAAAGGTTGTTTTATAGCCGGTTTAAGGAAAATTGAAACCCACGGAGACAATGGAAATAAGCAGGAAGCATTCAGGCCCCGGGTGGTATATCATTACATTCAAACTTACATGCATACCCCCGATTTTATTGTGGATGTTTCTCCTTTTTGGGAACAACGGATGGAATCGGTAAAAGCCTTTAAGTCACAATTCTACGACCCGAACAGCAATGAACCGGAAACTATTCTTACCTCCCCCGACTTTTTAAAATTCATCGAAGCCCGGGCAAGGGAGTGGGGACAGGCCATTGGGGTAAAATACGGCGAAGGATTTACCACAGAACGCACGCCCGGCGTGAAAAATATTTTCGATTTAATTTAATTATCATGTAATGCTGCCCCGACAAATTGTAGAACCCTAAATATTTAGTTTACAAACTATTTAAATTTTTTTAATATTGTAGGCAGTTAATTAAATATGTTTAGTAAAAACGTAACTATTGCGGCTTTTTTACATATAATTTAATATAGACTGTTTTTTACATTAATTACAGTGAGTATGGAAAAGATGAAACAGGCGTACGAAAAGTATACTGAAAAAGATTTTAAAGTTTGGAAAGTCCTTTTTGAACGACAAATTGTAAACCTTCCCGATGCTGCCTCAACTGCCTACCTCGACGGGCTAAAATCGGTTAATTTTACTGCCGATAAAATTCCAAACTTCAACGATACTAATGCTGTGTTGCGTAAACTTACCGGGTGGGAACTGGCAGTTGTACCCGGTTTAATTGATGACGACCTGTTCTTTCAACTTATGGCCGACCGCAAATTTCCGGCATCAACCTGGCTTCGGAAAATGGAAGAACTGGATTACCTGCAAGAGCCCGACATGTTTCACGATGTATTTGGTCATGTTCCTTTGCTTAGCAACCAGGCATTCGTAGATTTTTTACAGGGCCTTAGTAAAATCGCCCTGAAGCACATCGATGATAAGTGGGCCGTTGAGCTGATTTCCAGAATTTACTGGTTTACCGTAGAATTCGGTCTGATCCGGGAAGAAAAAGGACTTCGAATTTACGGGGCTGGCATCCTGTCATCAGCCGGCGAAACCAGGTACAGCCTGAGCAACGAACCAACGCATACTCCTTACGACGTTAAAACCGTACTGAACACACCTTACCGAAAAGATGTATTCCAGAATCAGTATTTTGTTATCGATTCTTACGAGCAATTGTTTAATTCACTTGGGGAAATTGAGCAGGTACTGGAGGAAGAACTTAATACTGCCCAATAATTTTTGTTTAATGACAGCGCACAAAGTTTAGCATGCACCCTCGCATGCTAAACTTTTTTTTACAGGATATTTAATTAATAAAGTTACACCTTACAATTCTTTCGTTATGTCAATGAAACAATTGCTCAGGGAATTTGAGCATCAATCTCCTGAAATCGTTTTCGAGTGGAACGACCCGGAAAGCGAGGCCCGCGGCTGGGTAGTTATTAATTCCTTAAGAAATGGCGCTGCAGGTGGTGGTACCCGTATGCGGAAAGGACTCGATCGCAGGGAAGTGGAATCATTGGCGAAAACGATGGAAATTAAATTTACCGTTTCCGGACCGCCAATCGGAGGGGCTAAATCCGGTATTGATTTCGATCCGCACGACCCCCGCAAGCCGGATGTACTCAAACGCTGGTACCAGGCGGTGATCCCTTTGTTAAAAAATTATTACGGAACAGGCGGCGACCTGTACGTTGACGAAATTAACGAAGTGATTCCAATTACCGAAAGTTTCGGATTGTGGCACCCCCAGGAGGGTATTGTTAACGGGTACTACGAGGCGGAAGATCCTCAAAAGATTAAAAAGATTGGTCAGTTACGACAAGGGGTAACCAAAGTAATTGAGAATTCGAGAATATCGCCTTCCACCGACCGCAAATATACGGTAGCCGACCTGGTAACCGGGTGGGGGGTCAGTGAATCGGTGCGGCACTTCTATTCGCTCTGGAACGACAACCTGGCCGGAAAGAGGGTTATTGTTCAGGGTTGGGGCAACGTAGGGGCTGCTGCCGGTTATTACCTGGCCAAAAGCAATGCTAAAGTTGTTGGAATTATTGATAAGGGGGGCGGGTTAATGAAGCCTGAAGGGTTTTCCGTTAACGAAATTAGTGCGCTTTACCTGAACCGGAAAGGCACCACGCTGAACGCTCCCGACCTGCTTACTTTCGATGAAGTGAACGAAAAAATATGGGATATGGGAGCCGAAGTTATGATTCCGGCAGCAGCCTCGCGGCTGGTAAGCCAGCAGCAAACCGAACGTATGATTAAAGCCGGCCTGGAAGTAATTTCAGCTGGTGCAAACGTGCCTTTCGACGATGCTGAAATTTTCTTTGGACCTGCAACTGAGTACGCAGATCAGAACCTGGCTTTGATTCCCGATTTTATCGCCAACTGCGGCATGGCCCGGGTGTTTGCTTATTTAATGGAAAGCAACGTGTCGGTAACCGACGAAGCCATTTTCAACGATGTGTCTAAAATTATCCACGACGCCCTGGCCAGGGTAAGGAATGTTCACAGCGAACGTACTAACCTGGCTGCTGCCTGTTACGAAGAGATCGGAAGAGCGTCGTGTAGGGAAAGAGTGTAGATCTCGGTGGTC
>CAZIWJ010000255.1:0-4851 GCA_964542855.1 uncultured Roseivirgaceae bacterium | reverse complement strand
CCTATAATGGTACTGCCTTGCCCGCACAGTAAAGGTTCCTCCCCTTTAATGAACAAAGCCGGCCCGGGGATATCATCCCGGGCTGGCTTTGCTTTCTATGTTAACCAAACGTTAACAAAGTTCCTTATTTACCCGCCCTTAGTGCCTTCGTAAATTAGCATGAAGCTGCTTTCAAACATTTTTTTACAAGAATTTCTTTTCTGGCATTAAAATTTAGTTAGCAATCTGGTTTTTAATTAATAATACGTTAAAACTGATCACAATTAAACCCTTCTCTAACCCCATACTTTTGCCGTAACAAAAAACCTTATTACGGCATGAAACACTCTATATTGCTATTTTTATTATCACTGCTGAGCACCGTATCCTTTGCCCAGCAGGTCACTTTATCTGGTAAAGTAATCAATGGCCAAACCGGCGTACCCGTGCCCGGAGCTAATATTCTTGTTGCAGGTACTGGCCAGGGTACCGTATCGGGAACTGATGGCACGTTTTCGTTACAGCTAGCCCCGCAGCAAACCCTCACTTTAACCGTAAGTTTCATCGGTTTTAAAACCAGCGAGCGAATTATAAATGGATCATCTTCGGTAACGGATCTTATTTTTCGCCTCACAGAAGATGCCCTGAGTCTTAACGAACTCGTGGTCACCGGCCAGGGGGAAGGAATGAGTAAAAGACGCTTGTCTACCGATGTTTCCTTTGTAACCGGTAAAGAAATTCAGCAGGTTCCTACGCCCCGCCTCGACCTGGCGCTGCAAACTAAAATTCCCAACGCCCAGTTGCGCATTGCCAGCGGGCAACCTGGCACTGCCTCGATCATCCGCTCTCGCGGTCCGGTATCGGCATTCGTGAATTCTGCACCGGTTATTTACCTCGATGGCATCCGGCTCGATAATACCAACACCGCCCCTACCCTGGGGCTTAATATCTCCGGAAATCCCTGGCAGGGTGCAGTAAGTAGTGCCATCCCGGATATCCCAGTGGAAAACATAGAAAGAATTGAATTCGTGAACGGCGGGGCCGCTACTACTTTGTTTGGGGCTGATGCTGCCAACGGAGTTCTCCAGATTTTTACTAAAAAGGACGGCAAAGGGCCTATGAATGTATCGATTGAAACCACCCAGGGGTTGGAAACGCCTACCAACGACTTCCTGCATTTTGATAAAACCGCCGATTTGTTATTTCAGAACGGGCAGGTTCAGCAGTATACTCTCGGACTCAACGGTGGAAGCGAAAACTTTGGCTTTAGCTTTTCCGGCAACATGTTTGAGTCGGAAGGTGTACGAATCCACAACCAAAACCTGAACCAAAAATACGATATGGTAGCCGGCGTAAGCGGAGAAGTAACCTCCTGGATGGATTACGAAGGATCGCTATCGTATGTTAACAACAGTTTTAACCGGGTAAGAAACGGGAATGCCGGAGGCTACACCGGCGGATGGTTTACCGAAAGTGGGGCCTCATTGTTCACCGGACCGGGATTTACGAATAACCTCAATGAAATTTCCGACGAGGAATTTGCGGATATGGAGGCTTACGTGAGCGAGGCTGAACGCTTACAAAACTTCACTACGAATGTGAACCGATTCGTAACCAGCCAAACCCTCCGGTTTTTCCCAACTGAAAATTTATCGGTTAAGGCTACCGGCGGACTGGATTTGCGTACCCAGGAAGAAAAAGGAATTGTTACCAACGAGTACCTTAACCACACCCGGGCAACCCCTGAAAATGACCTTACCACTACTGAAGGGTCTATTTCCACTTACAACAGGAATTTTAGGGGTTTAACCCTGGAACTTACGGGAAGGCATTCGACCGAAGTTGGTTCTTTTTCCTTTATCACCACTTTCGGTGGTCAGGTTTTCCGCACCGAAGATGAACAATCTGCCCTGGTTGGTAATAACCTGGTCGACGGAGCTGAAGTAATTGGTTTCAGCGGCGGCCTGAATGCAGCCGATACCCGCGCCGAACAATTGTATTTCGAAGCGGTAAACTACGGAATTTATTTACAGGAAAATGCCGGTTTCAAAGATCGCTATTTCCTGGAATTCGGAATTCGTGCCGATGGCAATTCCGCTTTTGGCGACCAGGTAGGTATCCAGTATTTCCCAAAAGTAGGCGTATCTTACCTGCTTAGTGAAGAGCCTTTCTTCACCGTAACGGAAAATCTGGTGAGTAACATTAAGGTCCGCGCTAACCTGGGTTACGCAGGAAACCGGCCCTCTGCCTTCGGCTGGGAGCGGACCATCGCTTTCGGCAGCTACCTCGGACAGCAAACCGCCACCTTCGACCAGCCCGGCAACCCTGATCTGGGGCCTGAACGCACCCGCACTATTGAAGCCGGGGCCGATATAGGGCTGGTTAATGACCAGCTTACATTCTCGGTAACCTATTACGATGCCCTTACTTCCGATGCCATATTCAGTGTTCCTTCCCTGCCTTCCAGCGGGATAACCGCCCCGGTTGAAGCCAACATCGGGGAGATAGAAAACAGAGGCTGGGAGGTAAAAACCAACCTAACCGTATTCCAGGATGAAAATACCAATATTTCCCTGAATGCTTCCTGGAACTGGCTAAAAAATACCGTGGTCGATGCATCCGGCACTGCTCCCTTTCCAATTAATGGCTTTAGCGGGAGAACCATACAAACGGTAGTAGAGGAAGGCTCTTCTATCGGTGTACTCCGTGGCAACCGGGGTACGTTTGAGGGAGGCGTGCTGGTAAGCACCGAAGGACAGCAGCCGTTGGGCCAGACCTTGCCCCGAACTTTCGGTAACTTTGGGTTGAATGCTTACTTCAAAGGCCTTACGTTATTCACCCAGGCTTCTTTCCAAACCGGGGCTTTTGCACATAGTTTTGAGCGTCAGTTCCGGTTTTTTTACGGGGCGGGAGATGAAAACATCCCCCAGGCTGAAATCGATGCCAACGCTACCGGGAACTGGTTAAATTTTACCGATCGCTTTGTAGAAAAAACCGACTTTCTTCGCTTTCGTATTGCCGGATTAACCTACACCCTACCACCGGAGACCCTGGGCGTGTTAACCAACAATTTTGTAAAAGGAATTACGGTAGGTTTCACCGTAACAAACCCGTTTAACTTCGCAAGCAGTTCCTTCGATCCGGAAGCCACTCAACTAGGTGGCCGGTCGCAAGGTGGCCCCACCACAGGCGGGATCAGCTACGCGGTTCAATCGGCCCCCCGCCAGTGGCTGGGGTCATTAAAATTTAATTTTTAGTCTGAATTTAAAAAATTCGGTGATTAACCTAACTCATATCTAATGATGAAAATATTAAAACTTATTACAGTTGGCCTGCTGCTCCAGGCCTGTAACCTGGTAGACCCTACCGAGGTAGATAACCCCAACGTAACGGAAGAAACTTTTCTCGAATTACCCCGGATTTCTACTACCTGGGAGGCCGGCCTCGAACGACAGCTTGCTATTACCATGAACCAGAATGTGGTACTGGCTGAACTGCTAAGCGATAATTATTTCAACAACCGAACACTGACCAACAAGGTGTTTGACATTCCGCAAATCGATTACACTGATATTGATGTGCTTGCCTGGCAAAGCGAAGTGCACCGGCTCAGGGCCATGGCAGAATATGCACTTGAAGTAGTAACCCAAGCCGATGAAACCACTACGGCAGAACAACGGGCAGCCTTTAGCTTCTATTTGGGGCTGGCCCACCTGTTCAGTGGCCAGTATTTTACCGGTTTACCTGCAGAAGAAGGGGGTGAAGTGGTAAGTGCTGCCGAACATTACCGGCGGGCATCAGATGCCTTTCAGCAGGCTTTTGATTTGTCATCTGATACAGATAAAGCGCTTACCTACAGCATGGCACAGGCCAGAACCGAATTCTACCTGGGAAACAGAGATGAGGCCGTGAGCCTGGCCCGCTCAGTGGTTTCTTCGCACCCCCTGTTCTTGCGGCAGGTAGCCTACGACCAAAACTTGCAAAACGACATGCAGTTTTATCTTTTCGACAGCGAGGCCAATGAGTTTGCTCCCCTACCCCGGTTGGATTTCCTTGACCCCAAGTATTTTCACCTTAATAACCCGGCACTGGAACGCAAACCCATAGCCCTGTTTAAAGCAGAGGAAGCCTATTTAATCCTGGCCGAAGCAGCACTGGCAAACGGCGATGTAGCCGGGGCCCGAAATGAACTGCTGAACCTGTTAACAGAAACCATTGCCGGCCGGCCTTCCGAAACGTTTTCCGACCCGGATAACCGAGATGGCGGAACCAATATTAATGTAGGCATACCTGCTTATCCTTTGTCAAACCAGGTGAAAGTTCTTACCAGTCCGCAGGCCGGTTCCCCTCAAACCGGCCTCATACTGGAAAGGCCCGGACTGATTACGATCCCTACCGTTTCTGGTACCAGCGTAACTGCCAATCAGATTAACGCAGCCTCAACCGTCGATGAACTGCTGGAAATCGTTTATCTGATGCGTCAGGAAGTATTTATGGCCGAAGGAATCAGGGTGGTTGACCTAGGCATAAAGGTTCCGGTGGCTGAAAATGAATTCACCGCTAATGAGCAGGTTACGCAAGATGATTTACAGGCACAGGTACCAACGTTTTTTCCTGATGAGGATTATGCCTTCGATAACTTTGAATTCGATGCTGCAGAACAGCAAGTGGTGATTAACTACAACCTGAACCGGATCTTGGTAGAAAACAAATCTAACCCGCTGGTTATACCGCTTTTTTAACTACCAGTTTAGTATTCAGCAACTATACTAAAACAACAATATTTCAAAGCCAGCCCGGGAATATCATCCCGGGCTGGCTTTGCTTATACTGGTGAATTAATTTGCATATTTTACCGGCTTTCGGCAATTT
>CAZIWJ010000254.1:0-4865 GCA_964542855.1 uncultured Roseivirgaceae bacterium | reverse complement strand
TCGGTTTTATGATAATCTTTGCTAGAAAAAGACAATCATCATTTTAGACAACTTCGTTAAAATAATCATTCAAGTTATTATGGATATCCTCTCTAGGTCTAGTTATATTAAATGATTCATTGTAAAATGCTGACATATTTTGTGCATTTAAAGTAACTATACTATTCTGAAACGCCTATAGCCATAATAGCGGATTCAGCAGCTAATCCTACAGCCACACCACCGCCGAGTATTCCACCAACTGCACCACCGATTATATCTGCCCAGGCAATTTTTTGATGTGCATCGCGTGGTATACTATTTACGTTATATCCCAAACTAGTAACTTGATCCCAATTACCAAGGTTTTGATCCCAGTACATTAGAGATTTTTCGTATACAATCTTAAGTTAGTAAAAATTCAACAAAATCAGATATCCGGAGAAAGGTGAGATGATGGAAAAAAGGTAATTATCGGCTGGCCGATGTGCTGGTTAATGAATTGTAGTAGTTCACAATTTCGGGAAAGTCTTCAGCCTGTCGCCAGTTCAGATCTTCTTTTTTACAGTAAGCTTTTATCTCACTGCTGTAAGGATCGGTTAGTTTCAGAAAATCTTTTTTAAACCGGTTCATTCGCTGTAGCTCTTTATCAGTGTAAGCATACCACACGGGAAGCAGATATTCGGCAATCCCGTTGTAGTATTCGTAGCGGCGGAGCAGGGTTAGTGAACCGTTTACAACCTGCTCGAACAGCTGCCATTCCCGGGTTCTTTCGTTGGCCAGGGCAACAAAGCTTACGGTTGAATGATCGGAAAGGTGAAGAAAGGCCTTCTTTATTTTAGAAGCATGAAAGCTGAGGGAAGTATTATTTTGGGTAACGATAACTGAATTTGCAGCCAGGTTAACAGAAAGTTCACCGGTTAACGTGTCATTATTATTCAGCACCAGGTAACCTTTGTATTTATCTGAAGCTACTGATGAAAAGGAAACAAGGGTTAAAATAAAAATAGAGAATAGCCGCATTTAATACCTGTTTTATTCACAATAGTATTTTATACGGCTATATTAATAAAAAAGTTAAATAAATAATATAAATAATTATACTAATTAGTCAACACCCATCTTTCGTAGTTTAATGAATTGTAAAAAGATACCAGCAGGAACATATTCTCCACGCGCTTCAGTTTTTTAATATTATTTGCTTCAGCAAATTGTTCCAGTTCTTCTTTCCGGTCATCCATTAGGGGTAAAACCTGCCTTTTAAAGTTTTTTACTGGTTCTGGCTGGTTATTTCCAGCTAAAACAAACCAGCGATCGATCGTGTAACCCTCTTCAGATCCGAACGATTCGTAGTCGAAAATTCTGCGTAGCAACTTTATTTTACCGTGCGTAACCAGTTGAAAGAGGTGTAAGCCCTCATCATAGGGAAAAACCCGGAAAGTGCGGGCCTTTTGGCACTGATCTACGGTAACCACCTGCTCAATCATGGAAGCGTGGTTCACGATTTTCTGATCTTCCTCGTTGGTTACCACCACCACATCGTGCCAGAAATCAATGGAGATAGTTCCAGATACCTGCTCACCGCTTTGAAGGTATACTGTTCCCGTGGTGGGAGGTTTTTCCCAGGCAAAAACAGAAAAGGAAACGAAAAGTAAAAAAGTTATGATTTGAATACGCATTATAGTTGTTTTTTGTGCCTGTTCTTACTTAACATTTAAGGTATAAATATAGTGTTTTATAAAGAAAATACTATAAATAGTGCAAATAAACGCCTTAATAAATAAGAATAATCTACTTGTTTGCAGGTTGAACATTAGATAAATAATCTTGGTTTTATTTAATAGTTACCTGATTATCAGGAGGCTAAACGAGTTTTGTTTATTGAGAAGCGCTTCGCAGGACGGAATAAATAGGTGAAAAATTTTACCAGTAAATAAAAGCTGTAAACGGCTCTTTACATTACATCGCCCGGTTTACATTGGCATTATTCCATAATTGAGAAAATCTGCCAAGATTATTCCCATATATATACTTACGGGCGTATATTAATTGCCCGGCGTAATAAAAAAAGAAGGAGCGTTGGTACATGTAGCCGCATTCGTTTAGTTTTGTTGCACGTTAAAAAAATAGGCTATGGCAGGGCTGAAAGAGTACGGGCAGATGCATTTTATTATTTTTATCTGGGGGTTCACCGCCATACTGGGCTTGCTCATTACCATTCCGTCGGTGGAGATTGTATTCTACCGCACGGCCATTGCTTCGGCTGCGCTGGGAATTATGCTTAAAGTTCAGGGTAAACCCCTGGATTTAGGGATGAACCGGATCATCCGGTACATGATTACCGGTGTAATTATTGCCGCCCACTGGATTTTATTTTTCGGGTCGGCACGAGTATCTACTGCTTCGGTTTGCCTGGCAGGTATGGCCACCTGCTCGTTATGGACCAGTTTCCTGGAGCCCCTGATCATGAAGCGGCGGGTAAAACCGCATGAAGTATTTTTAGGCCTGGTTGTATTTGTTGGCCTGTATATTATCTTTAAATTTGAGTTTGATCATGCACTGGGATTAATCATGGCAATTTTATCGGCAATGCTGGCGGCTTTATTTACTATTGTGAACGGACAGTTTACCCGAACGGCCGATGCTTATACCATTACTTACTACGAAATGGTTGGTGCCACGGCAGGAACGGCCCTATTTCTTCCCCTGTATACAGAACTGTTTAATAAGCCCCTGCAATTAATACCTACCTGGATGGATTCGTTCTACCTGTTTATCCTGGCCGTGGTTTGTACGGTATACGCTTATTCCCTTTCTGTGAAAATTATGCAAAAAATTTCCCCATTTATGCTAAACCTCACTAACAACCTGGAGCCGGTTTACGGTATTTTATTGGCCTTACTCTTTTTTGGTGAAGAGGAACAAATGACTACTGCATTTTACATTGGAACTAGCGTGATCCTTTTTTCTGTTCTGTCTTATCCTTACCTTGACCGAAAGGTAGCTAAATACCAGAAAAGAAAAACACTAGCGCGGGCCCCCGAAAGCCTGTGAGTATTGAATTCACACAAGAATAAATAGATATGAAGAAACGTTCCAAACTACAAGCACTTTTAGAAGGAAGATGCCCGAGGTGCCGTGAGGGTAAAATGTTTGAACACGCCGCTTACAGCCTGAAGTTTACCAAGATGAACGAAACCTGTCCGCATTGTAATTTACGCTACAATAAAGAACCGGGTTTTTTCGACGGGGCCATGTACGTTAGCTATGCAATGTCGGTTGGTATTGTCCTGGTTACTGGTTTTGTTTTGTATAACTTCTTCGGTGATCCTGACGTGTCCGTGTATATCACTACAGTAATTACCGTAAATATTCTGCTAGTACCTTTATTATACCGTTTTTCCAGGATTATTTACATGCATATTTTCGGAGGAGTGAGCTATCAGCCTGAACTGGCCGAAAAAAATGAAAAGTAATTTATTACCAGAAATTGTCGGAATTTTGAAATAACAAATCGGGAAGTACGAGGTTAGAGTACTGTGCAACAAAAGCGGGTTAACTCGTTATTATCATAATTATGAAAGTTTTTTGTATTTTCACAAGCGCAATTAACAAGCCACGAAGAATAGGATAATTACAATTACTTATCAATTAGTCTTTACAATAACAAATTATGACAGAAGTATTGAATGCCGGTCGTGTGTTAAGCGACAAGGAAGAGATTGTTATTAATAAGGAGCTTCAGGCTTTTATTACGCCAATTTCAGAAGAATCGTACAACCAGCTGGAAAGAAATATTAAGGAAGAAGGCTGCCTGGAAGCATTAGTGGTGTGGGAGCAAAAGAAAAATAAGCTTACCCTGATCGATGGCCACAATCGCTTTAGCATTTGTACCCGGCATGATATTCCTTTCCGGATAAGGAAAATGAAATTTGAGGATATCGACGGTGTTAAAAACTGGATGCTCGACCATCAGTTGGGTCGCAGAAACCTTACTCCCGACCAGTTGAGTTATTTCCGCGGGCTAAAATATGAGCGCCTGAAACAGAAGCGCGGAGGGTACGATAAAGTGCTCTCAAAAGGTCACAGTGGCGAGAAGACGACCGTTAAGCTATCAAAAATTTTCGATGTCAGCGACCGTACTATCCTTCGCGACGCTGAGTTTGCCCAGGGTATTGAGTTAATCGCTAAAGCAAACCCCCGGTTAAAGTCGAACATTCTGGCCGGGGCAACCAAGGTAAAAAAATCTGATATCCGCCACTTGTCTAAATTACCCGATACCGAAATAGTTAACAAGATAAGGAGCGAGTCCGATCTGCATAAAAAACTGAAGCAAATCAGGGATTCCAAGGAAAAGGAAAAAGAAGATCAGCGAGCCCGTTCCATGATGGCCGAGGAGGCCCGGATGAATGAAGCTCTGGACGCGATTAATGAAAAAGAGCCTATGTTTGCTACTAAGGAACAGCGGCTTCAAAGCATTAAAGCACGAATTATGTCGAATGTAAATCAGGCCATTACCGACAAAAACAAAGATGCTATGAAACGCCTGAAAGATCAGATTAAGAGATTAGAAGACGAACTGTTTGGCAAATATGCCTAATTTTGAAAGTAATTCATTTGTAAGCGAATGGCAAAACCTGGAACATCCTTTCAACCCGGAAGTATTTAATCAACAGGCCGGTGAAATGGTTACCCTGCTTGCTAATTACCTGGGTAGCTTAACCCCCGGAAGTACGGTGCCGGTATTACCGGAAACGGATCCCAACAAGCTACTGGCTTTTTGGCAACAGGATTTCAGGGCCAATAACCGTTCTGTACATGAACGTACCCGTGATATTATTACCCAGTCGCTCCACCTGCACCATCCCCGAAACCTGGGGCACCAG
>CAZIWJ010000253.1:0-4869 GCA_964542855.1 uncultured Roseivirgaceae bacterium | reverse complement strand
TATTGTCATGAAAAACGTATTGAAAGATTTTATATCACAGATAGATATGGTCAATACTGTTAACGGTGGAACTAGCATGGCATCGGCAAATGTGGAGCAAAGCGAAACACACATGCTAATTAAAATAGAAGCTCCGGGTGTAGGTGACGATGGGTTTGACGTACAGGTAATTGGAAATGAACTATTAGTTGCAGCTATTGCTAAAACATATATACCAGAAAACTATAACGACAAACCATTAGTCCCATTGTTTACCCGAAAGTTTCCACTTCCACCGTTTGCGGACTTTGAAAACATTGAAGCCATATACGAAAATGGAAGTCTTGTAATTTATATCCCATTCCGGGATATAGATAGCCAGGACTCTGGAAGGCACATACAAATTAGAAAAATATAATTTATAAGCCAGGGTTAAGTACTCTGGCTTTTTTATAGCTTGATCAAACGAAACTTCTTCTGCCTGTCTGAATAACCAATGGTTAGTAAATACTGACCGATAGCCAGGTTTCTTAAATCGAGTTCATGCATTTTACCTGAAGTATTTACCTGCTTTATCAACCTGCCCTGTAAGTCAGTAATGACTAATTCCGTTTCATTTCCAGCTAATGGACTGAGGTCTATGGAATACACACCAAAAGAAGGGTTTGGGAATACAACCACTTTATCAAGGGCTGGTAAAGTAACTGATTCAACGTAAAAGGAAATATCTACAAACTTAGCCCGCTTGTAGTTTTGATTACCTTCCTGCGTAGCTCTTACTACAATGTTACCAGGTTCATTTACCCGTAAAATAGTATCATTAATTATTTCAGCGTTTCCCTGAATTATGCGGAACGAAACTGGCAATCCTGAATTCGCCTTGGCATTTAGGGCAATAGGCTCATCGATGGTAATGAAATCAGGAATGGGCCTGAAAGCAATAGACTGATCTGCTTTTTGTACGGTAAAACGCCTGACTGCCGGTACGGCTTCCTCGTACACATCATTTCCTTCCTGAAGGGCTTCCACTACAATAAGGCCCGCACCAGTTACAAGCAACGTGTCATTACTGATTATAGCATTTCCACTAACCAGTTTAAAGTTGGGAGCTAAACCGGAACTGGTAGTAGCCTGTAGTGGAATGGATATATTGCTTTCGTAGGAACGATCGGTAATGGTATCGAATTGAATTTGCTGTAACAGCCGGTTTCTGGCCCTGCCGGTAAAAAGGCCGCGGCCGTGGGTAGCGGCCATTATTATACCATCGGATTGGCGGTGATCAAAGTCCACGACCACACTATGCGCAATGCGTGGGGCATTTTCGTAATGCCACTCGGTGCTGGTGCTTAGTAGGGGGGTGCTGTAAATACCCGTACTGGTGCCTACGAGGTACAGCTTTTTACCCCTGAAGTTTACGATTTCTGCGGTGCGAATTGAGGGACCCGGGTACAGGTCATTTCCCTTCAGATTTCCTTCAACGGCAACGAAATTTTCCCCACCATCGGTACTGTGAAACAGCCCGATAATGTTATAATTAGAAAAGGCTACCAGTATTTCGTTGGGGTTATTATCATTTACTGCAATGTGATGTGGGTATGCACCTTGCGGAGCCCCTTCTATAGCTACTTCTTCAATAGTTAGGTAAGCCGGGTCTTTGGTAAACGCATGTTCCACTTTGTATAGCCTGGGCTGGTCATTGGCACTGTAAGCGGCAAAAAACAGCGTGGCGTCCGGTCTTTGTGCGGAAGCCAGCGTAGAAATGAAGTATTTTTCGGGTACTACCCGCTCCAGTTTTTCCCATCCTTCCGAAACCCCTTGCTGAAAAGGAGGAATATCGTTAATTGCCCGGTGAATAAAGAGGGAACGGCCACTAGGGAAAATCATGGTGCTTTCATCTGCCGGATCGATGAGGTAAGGGTGTACGTACAGAAGGTTGAGTGCCTCGGGTGGAGTGATAATACTCCAGTTATCGTTATCAATTGAACCATTTGGCAGGTAGCCCTTACGGATAATCCTACCGTACTGGGTTGATACCCAGGCATACTGTTCACCAAAGTAACAGGGGCCTCCATCACCCTGACTTACATCGGTGCTGGTTACCGTACTGGCCAGGTTGTAATTTCCAAAAGGAGTACCGTTATCTTGAGTTCCTCCCATAAACCGGGTATCGGTTGAATCGGGTGATAGCGCCACGGTGTAAAACTGGGTTACATTGTAGCCGTTATTCATATCTTCCCAGGCTACATCGAGTTGCGATACGGCCGATGTACGAGATACCCCTCCATCGTGCCCCGACCACAGAACGTTAGTGTTTTCAGGAGAAAAGATCAGGGCATGCTGATCTACGTGATGGTTAGGATATAAGTCAAAACTTTCGGGGTTGCGGTTATTTCCGCCTATCCAGTTTCGGCGAATATTTACCGCAGGAGTGGTGAATCCATTGTTCGAACGCCATAAGTTTGTGGTACCCAGCAGTACAAAGTTTGAGTTGTCTGGCTTTACTGCCGCGCACATCGTGTAATTCATCTGGGTATGAATAAACCCGCTTTTCCCTCCGAAGTCGGGCAGATTGGCGGTTAGTTCGGCCCAGGCATTGGTTTGCAGGTTTACACTGAACAGCCGGGTAATTTCTTTCCGGTTTTCCTGATTTACTCCCTCCAGGGTAAAAACGTAGCCTTTGTCGTCGTTAGCAAGGGCAAGCGCTGTTCGCTGGTGCTGATCGGGAAAACCGGCCGGGGTTATTTGCTCCCAATTCGAACCATCTGATGAAGTATAAATACCATCAACATCGGTTACAACGGGTGCCTGGCTTACGCTGGCCAGCAGGTTTCCGTTCTGGTTGGTTACAATATCGCAATACAAAGGGAATTGCCTGGCCTCGGGCGTGGGAAGGATTTTGTTAAACGAAAGGCCGTTGTCGGTTGATTGTAAAATCCCGTAAAAGGCGGTGCAAACGTAAATATAACCCCGTTTATCGATCAGGATTTTACTCACGTAGTTCAGTGGCGACTCGTAAGCAATGACCTCTGTGGTATCAGGTGTTTTTTTAAGCGAGCCGTAATTACCGAGGTTATCGAAATCGTATTGCAGAAGATTCCAGGTTTTACCCCCGTCAACCGATTTAAATATTCCAGGAGCACGGTAGTATGCTGAACGGCTTAAATCGGCAGGCGTATTTTGCGTGTATTCTCCCCCACTAAAGTACCAGATATCGGGGTTAACAGGATCCTGGGTAATGGAAGTTACACTCATGTGCGGGGATGGTATGCTTTGTAGGGTCCAGCTTTCTCCCCCGTTTTCGCTAATCCACAACCCACCGGAGGCACTACCGGCCAGAACACGGTCAGGGTTACTATAATCGACGGCCAGTGCGCGGGTGCGACCTCCTATTTTATCGGGGCCGGTTTCCTGCCAGTCGATGGCAATGGAGCCCAGTGAATCTGCATTTATACGAGTTGTTTGCTCCAGTATCCGGGCGTGTTGTAATTCGCGCGTACGAATATTTACCGGAAAAGAGTTTGTGGAAGGGTCTCTTAACAGATTGAACAGGTAGTCTTTTCGCGCTTGTTTTCTTTTGGTTCGCGGAAGTTTCTCGACCGGATAAGGATTATCCCGTCTTTCCTGGTAAGAGGTAAAAAAGTAAGAGGTAAAAAAATATAACGGAAATAAGAGAGCAGCAGCACATACTGTTACAAGTGCATAGTAAATGCATTTCATGTGCTTTCTGTGCCTCATAATTCAGGAATCAATGCGGTGCGTTTGTTACTTAATATTTGATATAAAAATAATAACTATTTGTGTAATTTAGTATATATTCTAATTCATTACTCCGTAACGAATGAGCAAGCTGTCTTTTTACTAATAGTTTAGTACAAAAGTGGCGGTTTTTTTCTTCTGGTTCGTTCTAAAAGTTAATATAAAGTACATGTACGTTTGCTCATGTAATAAATAAAATGAAATATCATTGACCATATGCCATCTGGCCCGATTTAAAGAAAAAAAGATCGAATATGAAAAATTTACTTTCACTACTATTAATTACCTTACTCAGTATCACTGCCCTGTATGCACAGGATGAAGAATTGACAATCAGCGGCCCCAGAAAGGCCTATGAAGCCAAGGACCTCGATATACAATTAGGTACGAGTTTTGGCTTTTACGATTACGGTTACGGGCTAGGGACGAGGAGTTTTACGCTTCCTCTTACGGTTTCCGGTGAGTACGGAATCAACGACAAATTCAGTGTAGGGGCATTCCTGGGTTATGCCCGCTGGTCGTATAACTATTTATCGGGCTCTGATTATTCCTATACCTTTGTTTCTTACGGGGTTAGAGGTTCTTTTCACTACGTTTCGTTATTGAACGATGCTTTTGATTTCGGTATCGACGAGCAAAAGATTGATTTGTACGTTACACTGATGATCGGAGCCGAAAACCGTACGTTCCGCTACGATGGAAACAATACTGGTGCACTGGACTTGGATAATGATAATCAAGGAATTTTCTCGCCAGTGCTGGGTGTAAAATACCTGTTTAACAAAAATGTCGGGGTATTCCTGGAAGCAGGCCGTGGAGTATATGGTTACAGCACGTTCGGTTTATTACTGAAATTGTAAACAGCTACCAATCCTGCGGTAGGCAATTTTGAAATACTCGCAATCCTTTTCATAACCTACAAATTTGCGGTTCAACTGCCGGCAGACTATTCCTGTACTCCTGCTTCCCATAAACGGATCGAGAACTCGTGATGGAATTACTTCGAAATTTTCACAATTACATGTTGGTTTCCATCCGATGATTTTTTTTGATTTTGTGTAGTCATCCTCTTCGCCTTTTTCCCGTGCATAAATATGTTTGATGGGGGCATAACATTGACTGCAACATCCTTTT
>CAZIWJ010000252.1:0-4888 GCA_964542855.1 uncultured Roseivirgaceae bacterium | reverse complement strand
AAATTCGGGGCAACCTGCTTTCAGGCGTAGAAGAAATTGAAAGTACCCAGCCTACCCGGCAATTGATGCAACTGGCATACACCATTCAACAGAATGATTCACTTCACGGGCTGTTCCGTAAAGCTGCACCTAATGAAATATGGGGAAAGCTTTCCACGGACTTTACAGGCTTCGAAAAGTTATGCCGTAAGTTTATCGACCGGTATGGCGATCGTACTGTTGGTGAACTGAAGCTGGAAACCATTACCATGCGGCAAGACCCGAACAAAATGATTACCCTGCTGCGTCAGTACATCGGCCAGGATATTCCTGCTCCGGAAGAAATGAAAGCCAGGCAACAACAAAAAACCCTGGAAGCAGAAAATATGCTATTCAGGCAGGCAATGAAAAATAAAGGATGGTTATCCGTTAGGAAACTCAAAAAAGCTTTACGGGCTTACCGGCAGGGGGTACTTTTTCGGGAGGCTCTCCGGCTGGAGCGAACCCGAATCTTTGGCCTTTACCGCGATATTTTCCTGGAAATAGGTAAAAGAATGGTTCAACTAAGGGTGTTGAACCATTATCGTGATATCTTTTATCTCACCCAGGAGGAAATATCTGCATGGTTCGAAGGACGCAGCCTGCAAACACGTTTTCAGGAACTGGTTTCTACTCGGAAAAAGACTTTTAACGCTTACCAGGACCATAAGCCACCTTCCCAGTTTACTACTACCCTGGGGCTACACACTCCCGGGCAGATTCCGGAAGATTTACCCGAAGTAACGTATTCCGATAACAAAGTAAGCGGAAAACCTTGCTACCCCGGCCGGGTTTCAGCCCCAGCAGCCGTGGTATTACAACCCGATGAGTATTCTTCGTTGTCTGGTAAAATATTGTGTGCTGAACGTACCGACCCCGGATGGGCTCCCTTGTTCATCACTTGCAGGGGAATTATCGTTGAGAATGGCTCCAGTCTTTCGCATTCGGCCATTATTGCCCGTGAATTGGGGATTCCGGCCATCGTAGGATTAAAAAAAGCAACGCAGCGCATACCCGATGAAAAGCACATTACTATGGATGGAGGTAAAGGAACAGTAACATGGCAGAACTAACGAGCTGGTCTTCGGCTGAAGGCACCCCCGTACCCCAGTCTTTTTTTTCGGTGTACCAGCAAATTCAGGGTAAAAAGGAAAAGGAAACAAGTTTACTTTTGTCAGATCAGCACCCTTATTTCAGGCAGGTGAGTACCCGCGTTTGGGTTATTCCGGACCGTGGTCGTATAGCTGCCTTTCTTCATCCGGTATACAATCAAATTTATTGGGGATATTTCGAGTGCGTGGATAAAACTGCCGTTAGTAACAAGCTTTTTGAATCCGTGGCTTGCTGGGCACAAAAAGAAGGAATTGACCGGCTCAGCGGACCGGTAAATTTTAACACTTTTTTGTCTTACCGCTGGAAAACAGACGAGGGCTTTACCGGTTTCCCGGGTGAGCCAGACCAGCCCGGTTATTACCCTGAACTTGCCGAACACGCCGGGTACATAGTTGCCAGGAAGTATTACAGTCAACTTCTTAATTTACGCCAACTGGAAAAATTATCGCTTGATTTTAAACGAGTGCCCGACGATACCGGTGACTTGCTAATTAAGCCCCTTACGCGTTCCTTCTGGCAACAGAATCTGAAAAGTTTTTATCGCCTTGTTTTGCGGATATTCGGAAATAGCTATGGTTTTATCCCTATCGATTACCCCACGTTCCGATATTACTATGAAAACCTCAATTCACTTTGTGAACATACGTCTCTTTATGCTGTTAACCCCGAAGGAAAACCAGTTGCCTTCATTCTAACTTTCAGGGATGTGAACCGCCCTTACCGATTGCTTATTAAAACTGTTGGCATATTACAGGAATACCAGCAAAAAAAGTTGTTTTTACCCATGGCAAAAAAAGGATTTCCCAACCTGCTTACTCATTACCGGGAAGCTGTAGCCTGCCTGATTCGAGAGGATAACAACAGCGGGAGCTTTCTGCAGCATTTACATCCGTCAGTTAGCCGCTATTCCCTCTACACCAAGGCGTTGTAGTATTTCGGGGCCTACCTGTTCAAGATAACTAAAATGACTTTCCAGTACGGCAGGCAGAAAAGGATAAGGATTAACCAGGTGTGCCATGGTATATAATGCCAGCCGGTCGTAAGCATAATGACAGGCCGCCAGCTGGTACTGCCATTCCAGGGCCGATGAATTAATACTAACTGAACTGTAAGCATTAAAAGCTTCCCGGTATATTTTCAGGTAACGGTTGCGTAAGCCATGATCAGAAACATCCATGACAAACGAGAGGAACTCCACCACATCGTATACCGGTACATGAATCGTACTTAATTCCCAGTCGTACAGCACGGGTTGCAGTTTATTTTCCTGTAACCTAAAGCAAATGTTCCTGGGGTTGCAGTCGTAATGGATCAGCGTTCGGGGTTGCTTCTCCAGCTCATTCCATAAAACCGGTTGGTTTACAATAATCTGTTCCAGAATACTTTGCCGGCCAAATGTGTACAGTTCAGGTAGTTTATCGCTGTGGTTCCGAAGCAGGTCTTTCCACAGTAACTGGGTTTTGCCAGCCTGCTTTTTCCCCGGTTGGTCAGCATGGAAAAAATCCGGAAGAACAGATGTATTTTCGTAGTGTATGGCATGAAAGCGGGCCAGGACAGCAAGCACAGCTTCAATTTCTGATGAACCCCATTGGTCCCGCTTATTCACTTTATTTAATAAATGAGCCCCTTTCAGGTCTTCCATCAGGATCAGGTAATCTTGTGTTTCATGGTTCATGTAAGTCCCGAAAATTTTTGGGAGTGCCTCACGAAAGGATAGCTCCTGCCGGTTATAATGCCAGAGTTCTTTTTCGTGGCAATAATAAAAACCGGTTTCCCGGTACACCGGCTCGTAAGCTGCACCCACAGCAGGATCAGAAGCCTGGGCAATACCTAATGTCATGCGGGCAATTGCATCACCGTGGGGCTTTACCTTCGCCACCATCCGGGTGGTATGATTTTCTTCCTTTTGCAGCCAGTTTACTGTAAGCCCAAAATGACCTACTTCCTTTGCGGATCCTGTAGCGGTGAGTACGCTCAGAATACTGTTAGAAGTATCGAGCAAGTATGGTTCAACCGAGTTTACCCGGATCGAAGCGTCGGAAAACTGCTTTTGCAGGCACTGTTCAAGGAATGCTAGAGTGAGAATCTGGGTCATGCGTGTTGTTTAGCGTGGTTATCAGTGCTGGTACTAATAAAGATACCGTTAAAAAAGCAAAAGTTAATGCCACAATAAGCAGTAAGCCAAAGTAACGAACTGTAACTGCAGAGGCAAAACTCATCACCCCAAACCCGGCAATTAGGAGGATGGTGGTTTGCTGAATGGCCCGTCCTACAATGCGCTGCGTGCCCATTAAAGCTTTTTGATGAACATTTTCATTCTGTTGATAATGGTGCAGCAGGTGAATGGTATCGTCTACACCAATACCCAGGGTAATAGCTGCAATCATGGCAGAGGCAACATCAAGTGTAATGCCCGTCCAACCCATAAACCCGAGAACTGCCAAAGCCGGAACAACGGCAGAAATAATACCTGTAATCCACAACCGGAAGTTCCCCCTGACCAGTACGAACAAGAGTAGGGCCACTACCCCAAGTGCCAGGAGAAAGCTATTAACCTGAGCCTCAACCACGTAATCAACAATATTAGCGTATAGCGGAATGTAGCCGGCAGGGATTAACCGGGCCTTATCTCCTAAATGGTCAGTTGCCAACTGGTTAATGCGGTTTAGCAGATGGTTCAGCCGGTTGGTACTCATTACTGCTCCTACCAGGGTTAATTTACCCCTGTTCTGGCTTACCCAGTTACTCAGAAAAGCACTATCGGTTTCAACCATTCTTTGGGTATGTCGGTCGATATTCCGGTTAGTGAGTTTCCCGAACCAGAAAGGGCCGTACATCAGCGGAAAGCTCCGCGTATATAACTGGTGAAAGCTGTAACAGGTATCTACCCCGGGCAGGGCATTTACTGACTGCTCAAAGTCGAGCATAGACCGTATAACTTCTTCATCGGTAATTGCATACCCTTCGCCGGGCTGAACGATGTAATCGATTGGGAAATAATTTCCCCAGTAAGCTTCAATAGCCTGGTGGTCCTGTACAACCGGGTGGTCATTGGGCAAATAGCCTAGCGTATAGGTGTCGGCTTCCAGTTTACACATTCCCCCAAGCATGATCCCGGCAAGCATAACAAAAGCTATCATAACGGCAGTTGGCTTACTCATGCCCGTCATCCCTAAACGATGAGGCCATATTACGGCCGATGAGGGTTGAACTTTCAATCCAGGCAGGAAGAAAGCAGCCAGTACCAAGCTAACCACTAAAGCAGTAATTACTCCTGTGCTAACCAGTATACCGAACTGCCGCAATATTTGTAATGGGGTAAAATACAGGGCCATAAACCCGGCAGCAGTAGTGAGCGAGGTAAACATGCAGGGCCGGAAAACCTGGTTTAAGGTGTGGGTTACCTTCTTCTCTTGCTGGTGCTGGTTAACCAGGTGAATGTTATCGAGCAGGCAGATAATGGTTAAAATCAGTGGCGCAATGGCTGCTACCAGGTTCATGGAATATCCTATAAATCCGTAAACACCCAGGCTGATCCAGAGGGTGAGAATAATGGTAGCCAGGGAATAGAGCAGTACCCGGAAATTACGGTAAAATAAGGCCAGCAGCAGAAACATTGTAGCCAGGCCGCCTCCAAGGTAAACCCCGAAATCGTGCTGAGTAAGAGTATTTAAACCGGCATATATTACAGTGGTTCCACCAAGGGCAACCCTGGAATAAGGAAAAGCTGATACGAACGCAAACCGGATATCCGATA
>CAZIWJ010000251.1:0-4916 GCA_964542855.1 uncultured Roseivirgaceae bacterium | reverse complement strand
ATGAATAATTTTTTACACTAGTTCATTACTGCAGCATAATTTTTAACTTTATATCCGTTTTACACAATGAGTTTAAACATTTTCCTTCCCTACTTAGAGGTTGTTAAAAGTTGTGAAAACCCGGATTAAAGGAAAGTTGAGGTTATGAGCAGTTCTGATAAACACTAAAAATAGTTATATTGAGTAGACTGTTAAACACTTTCATCTTGAAATCACCATACATAGCTTTATTTTTCACGGTATTTTTTGCAGGAATTCTCAGTCATTCCGCATTTTCTACTCACATCCGGGCAGGAGAAATCATTGCCCGCAGAACTTCGTGTAGTTCATTAACTTATAGTTTTCAGATCGTAGGGTATGTAGACTTAGGGTCGGACGTAGAATTTGGAAACGGTGAAATTAACTTCGGTGACGGAAGTCCTAATGTGATATTAGACACTGAAGCTGCATTTACTGCTAATGAACCCTTTCCCGACCGGGACGATGTAGGCAAGACTACGTTTACCATAGAACATACCTTTCCCGGCCCCGGTAGATATACGATCAGTTTCCGCGAATTTAACCGCAATGCCGATGTATTGAACATGGCCAGTTCGGTAAACACGCCCTTTTACATTGAAACGGTTATAGTGATAGATTTCGGACAGCAGTGTAATAACAGCCCGGAATTACTTATTCCCCCGATTGATGGCGGGTGTATTGGCACCCAGTTTGTGCATAGCCCCGGTGGTTTTGACCCGGACGGCGACAGCCTGGCCTACCGTTTTATCGTTCGTAACCCGCAAACCGGTGAAATTGACCGGGAGCGTAGTGTGATCCCAAAACAAAATCGTGATTTACCTGTAGACGATTATACTTTTCCTACCGAATACGATATTAACCGTTCGGGCAATAACCCAATTAAAGAGGATGGTTCTACACCGGTAACCATTGAACAGGATCCGGAAACCGGGCTTATTGTATGGAATGCTCCCGGAAGTGCCGGAGAATACAATATTGCCTTTATAGTGGAGGAATATCGATTTATAGACGGGCAGTGGGTTCAGTTGGGTGCTGTAACCAGGGATATGCAAATTATCATTGAAGATTGTGAAAATGAACCACCGGAACTTCAAATCCCCCCTGACACCTGCGTAATTGCCGGCGATTCGCTGTTAGCTGATATTTCTGCGGTAGATCCCGATGGTCACCCGATGCGCCTGGAAGCATTTGGCGGCGTATTCGATGGGCAGTTTATATCCAGTCCGGCTACCTTTGAGGTGCCGGCTGAATTGCAGAACAGCCCGGCCTTTGGTACCTTCTCCTGGCTAACCAACTGTTCACACGTCCGGAGCCGAGCGTACCAGATCGATTTTAAGGCAACCGATGACCCTCCGAGTGATGCAGGTCCTCCCCTGGCCGATTTGCAAAGCTGGAGCGTGGATGTACTTGCCCCTCCGCCCGAAAATCTTGAGGTTGAAGCGGATGCACAAGGCGGAATTACCCTGAACTGGGACGCTTACCAGTGTTTCAATGGTATTGACCAGGCCGAAAGCATAGAAATTTATCGCAGGATAGGCAACTCTGAGTACATGCCCGATGCCTGCCAGACGGGGATTCCGGAAAGTGCAGGCTACGAATTGGTAGCTACCGTGGATGCAGGAGTAGTGAGTTACCGGGATACGAACGGTGATGAAAGGTTTGCACCCGGAGCAAATTACTGTTACCGCCTGCTGGCCGTTTACCCCGAGCCCGGAGGTGGGGAAAGTATTGCTTCGGAAGAAATATGCATAGAAATTATGGCGGATGCGCCGGTTATCCTCAATGCTGATATTTCAGTAACCAGCGAAACCGACGGTGAAGTAGAAGTAAGGTGGCTGGCCCCGTTTGAAATAGATAAAACCCTTTTCCCGCCTCCTTACCAGTACGAGTTATACCGTTCTACCGGGTACGAAAAATCAGGAGCCGCTGAACGGGTTACCACTATTAACAGTTCTGATACCCTGTTAAGCTTTACCGATACCGGGCTCAATACGCGAAATGAAATTTATAATTACTTCATTTATCTGAACCAGGTAGGTACAGGAGAGCGAATTGATTCTTCTGCCGTTGCTTCTACCGTAAGGCTGTCTCCTACTTCCGAAGTAGGCACAATCCGGCTCGATTGGCAGGCCAATGTACCCTGGAGTAACAACAGCCCACGATTCCCGGTGCATTTTATTTCCCGAAACCGGGTTGATCCTGACAATCCTGATGCAGTTTTACCATACGATACGGTAAATGTATTACAAGCCAGTAGCGTATTGAACGGTCGGTTAAATTTTACTTATGTTGATGATGGGGCTCCCGTGAATACCCCTCTCAGTGATCAATTGCAGTATTGCTACGTGGTTACCACCCAGGGAACCTACGAGAACGATACGATTCCAGAGCCTTTACTGAACGCTTCGCAACTGGTATGTGCCCAGCCAAACGATACCATCCCTCCCTGCGAGCCAGTAAGTGTTGAAATTCCCGATGCTACCCTCGATTCAGATTTGTGCAGCCAGACCGACATCCCCTGCATAACCGAAGGGTTTTCCAATACTATTCGCTGGACTTCTGATAATGTAGATGGTTGTGGCGATGATATCCGATCATACAACATTTATTTTACTCCGCAGCAGGGAAAAGAATATGCGCTAATTGGTAATACTGAAAGCAATTTCTTTGTGCACGACCAGAACGCTGCTGGTAACCTGCTGGAATCGCAAGCTGGTTGCTATTACATTACGGCAATTGATCGGTCAGGGAATGAAAGCGTACCGAGTGATACCGTTTGTAATGATAACTGCCCTTCTTTCCGCTTACCTAATGTATTTACACCCGATGATGACGGTTTTAACGATGTTTTCCCTTATTCAGAAACGACATTTAATTTACTCGACCGGGAAACTACTAATGAGTTTTGCCCACGATTTGTTCGTTCGGTTGAATTTATAGTATACAATCGATGGGGAAACGAGGTATTTACTTATAATTCCAGAGCAAAAGAAACGGGAGGTATATTTATTGAGTGGGATGGAAAGAGTAATAATGGAACCGAGTTATCGGCAGGAGTTTATTATTACGAAGCCAACGTGAGGTTTATTCGGCTTCGACCGGAAGACGAACAGCAAACCATTACCGGTTACATTCAACTAATGAGGGCCGACCGGAATGCCAGCGATTCGCCTTAACGAATCCTGTAAATGGCCGTACTATTAACAAAATTTAAGATAATGGCTAACGCAGTAATTTTATTCGATGGGGTTTGTAACCTTTGTAACGGAGCAGTAAACTTCATCATTGACCGGGACCCCAAAGCCCGGTTTACTTTTGCTCCTTTGCAATCAGTGCCCGGACAGGCCCTGCTCAAAGAGAAGATACCGGAAGCTAAAAACCTGGACAGCATTATACTGGTTAACAGAAATGAGGTTAAAATAAAAAGCGATGCTGCCCTTTCCATTGCTTACCGGCTTTCAGGCTTATGGCCTGCACTAATCGTATTCAAAATTATTCCCCGTTTTTTGAGAGACCATGTGTACGACTGGATAGCCAGAAACCGGTATCGTTTTTTTGGTAAAAGAAACCAGTGCAGGATGCCCAACCCGGAATTAAAATCAAGATTTTTAGCTTACGAAAAGCCCACCGTTTAAACGGATCTTGTAGGCTTTATTTTTTACCCTATATTTGCCCCTCAAAAATTAACACCCAATGATAGCATTAGTATTTCCAGGGCAGGGGGCCCAATTCCCGGGAATGGGAAGCGACCTGGTTGATGTCAGTGAACAAACTAAAAGTATGTTTAAGGAAGCCGATAACATACTGGGTTTTGGCATTTCAGCAATCATGCAAACCGGTACGGTAGAAGAACTTACCCGGACTAACGTTACCCAACCCGCAATTTTTATTTATTCGGTCATTTTATCGTCGCTAAACAAAGAGATAAAAGCTGAACAGGTAGCTGGCCATTCGCTGGGCGAGTTTTCGGCCCTGGTTGCCAACGGGAGCCTGAGTTACGAAAGCGGGTTGAAGCTGGTAGCATTGCGGGCTGCTGCAATGCAGAAAGCAACCGAAATGGCCGAAGGCACTATGGCTGCAGTGCTCGGAATGGAAGATCATAAGGTTGAAGAAATACTATCGCAATTTACCGATGATATCGTGGTTCCGGCCAATTACAATTCCCCCGGACAATTGGTGATTTCCGGCAGCAAAAGTGGGGTACAAAAAGCCAGCGATGCTCTGCAACAGGCAGGTGCAAAGCGGGTAATCCCATTAAATGTAGGGGGAGCCTTTCATTCTCCGCTCATGAAACCCGCTCAGGACAAACTGGCTGATGCCATTGAAAAAACCAGTTTCGAAAAGTCTGGAATTCCTATCCTTCAGAATTACGATGCGAGACCGTCTACTGATGTAGCTTTAATTAAGCAGAAACTGGTGAACCAGCTTACTTCACCGGTAAGATGGACCCAGAGCGTTCAGAACATGATAGGTTCCGGTTGTACCGGGTTTTACGAATGCGGACCAGGAAAAGTACTATCTGGGTTAATAAAAAAAATAGACCGTTCCGCAAAAGTTGATAAACTAGCTGTTTAAAAAGCAGATTTACCGGTATTCGGAAATTTCAGTTGATCTGTATGAGTGCCAACTTATTTAACAGGTTAAAACCTGTTATTGTACTATCCTTAATTTTATTAGGGCTGGTTATCACGATTAGGGAAGTATTCGCTTGGCAGTTATTCCACTTTGCCACTGAATACATCATTTTGTTCTTTTTTTTGCAATCGACGGCAATTACGATTACCAACAATTACGGGCTTAGCAGGAAGGATAAAAATAAAACTCAATTTTTTTTACTGACTACAGTACTAAGAATGACAACAAGCATTTTTTCATTGGCGATCGTGTTAGTAATT